>JAVKCR010000536.1:0-12474 GCA_040222645.1 Rhodospirillales bacterium | reverse complement strand
CTGCAAACACCGGCGACTTCACCAGACTGTTACTGCTGGGAACCATTTGGGGATCGTCCTTTCCGGTTATCCGGATGGCGGTCGAGTTCATCTCGCCACTCGACCTGGCGGCATTCCGGATCGCTGTCGCGGCCGTGTTGCTGGCAGCATTTGTACATTGGTGCGGCTTCCCTTGGCCCCGGGATTGGCGAAGCTGGGGGATGCTTGCCTGCGTCGGCGTGCTGAACAGCGCCTTGCCGTTCTTCCTGATCAACTGGGGCGAGCAGCATATCGAAAGCGGTTCGGCGGCGATCCTGATGGCGGTCTCTCCCCTGACCGCCTTGCTGCTCAGCCACTTCACGACGTCCGACGATCGGATCACGCCCTGGAAACTCGCGGGCCTCTCGCTCGGATTCTGCGGCATTGCGGTTCTTTTCGGGGCCGGCGCCATGTCCGGGTTCGGCGAGGAGACATTGTCGCACATCGCGCTGCTTGTCGCGGCCGTGTGCTACGCCGTTGCCGGCGTGCTGGCGCGCCGGACCCGGCATGTCCACCCCTATGCCGGCACGACGGTGGCGATGATCTGCTCGGCGATGGTGATCACGCCGGTCGCGCTGCTGTTCGAACCGCTGCCGGCCTTCGGCTATTCCGCCGGCGAATGGTCCCTGATCCTCTTCCTCGCGATCGTGCCGACGGCAGGTGCGGCCCTGTTGCTGTTCCGGATCATCGCCGATGCCGGCGCCTCGTTCGTGTCCCAGGTCAATTTCATCGTGCCGGTTGTCGGGGTGCTGATGGGCGCCGCGCTTCTCGGCGAGGAGATCGGCACTCGCGAAGCGGTCGCGCTGGCTCTTGTGCTGGCCGGCATCGGGATAAGCAGAATTACCAAAAGACGCCCTACCGCCTGAAGCTGTATCCTTTCCGGCGTCATGAAGCAGCATTTTCCCATCCTGGCCATTGCCGGAATCCTGGCGGGCTTCGATTCTACCGGCTCGGTGGCCCGGGCTGACGGGTTGCAGTTCGCGGCACTCAGCGAGCGTGAGTCGAAGGTGATCGTCAGGCACAGCACCGTCGCGCCCGACCCGCTGGTGCGACGCGCCCAGGAAATGCTGACCCGTCTCGGCCGGTATGCCGGCCCGGTGGACGGCATGTTCAACCAGGAACTTGCCGAGGCGATCGCTGCCGTGACCAACCGGGCGCCGTCTCTCCCGGGAACGACCGAGCCGGAAATTCTGCTGACCCGGGAGATCGTCGACCGGATATCCCTCATGCTCGATGTCGACCGGATGCAGGACCGTCTTCGCGATGCGGGCGAACGTCAGCGCGAGCAGGCCCGTCGCGCCCTCGACGGCAGCGAGGAGGCGCGAGACCTGCTGGAACGCGCCGTCTATGTCCCGATCGGTCCCGACCGCAACCCGGATGCCTGCTTCGCCGACCCCGGCGCCCGCTGCCTGTTGACGGAGGCGCTGGCCTCGGCGGAAACCGTGCTCGACCGCAAGCAGCGCGACTGGGCCTTCTCCGAGATACTGGTCGCCCAGGCGCGCGCCGGCTATCTCGGCAATGCGCTTGCCACGGTCGGCAAGCTCGGCGACCCGCGGGCGGTGCTGGTCGCCATGCGCCGGATCGCGGGAGCCCAGGCAGGACGTGGCGATCTCGACGTTGCCGCCGATATCGCACGCCGCATTCCAGGCGTCGATCAGCGGATTCAGGCGCTTCTGGATGTCGCCATTGCGGCGCATGCCGCCGGGCATGCCGACTTGTCGGGGCAGCTTGCTGCGGAGGCCATGCCGCCCGCCAGCCCGGAATCAGACATCGTCGGAGAACTCTTCCTGCGGGCCATCGGTATCTGGGCTGCGCTTGGCGACAGCGCACGGTCGGACGAATTGCTCGCCCGCTATGTCGAACGCCTGCCTGCAGACGGTGACCGCCGGTCGACCGCGATCCTTGCGCTTGTCGAACGACTGGCGGACAGCGGCCGGACGGAGGAGGCGGAACTCTGGCTTCAGCGTCGGACGGATGAAGCGGGCAGTGCGGTCTCGGCACGCATCGCCATCGCGCTTGCCCATGCCCGCGAAGGCCGGGGCGACCGGGCGCTGGCTGCGCTCGCCGGTATCACGCAGCCCCGCTACAAGGTGGTCGGCCTGGCCCGGGTGGCTGCCGTGATGGCGGCGGACATGCCGACCGCGACAGCCATTGCGGAGGTAGCCGAACTGGCCGCGCTTCGGATCGAACTCTCCTATGCGCGCTCCTATGCCTATGCGCGGCTGGTGGACAGCTGGATCGCGCTCGGCGATCTCGACCGGGCCGGCAATGCGCTCGACCGGATCGACGATGACAGGCTGCGTGCTCTGGCGGCCTGGCGCATCGTCGCTTCCGGCGAGGCGCGGGAGGACGTCCGGACCGAACTGGTCGCCATTGCCGAACGCTCGCTGGCCGCAATCTCCGACAGTCTCGCGCGGGTATGGCTGCTCTGCGGCCTTGAGGCCGAGTTCCCGGGTATCCGTGGACGATTTGGCGGCGGTCCGGGTTTCGCAGAAGAAGCCGTCGGCATCGCTCGTACAATCGGAGACCCCTGGTTCCGGTCGCGGGCCTGGGCCCGGATATCGCGGGTCTATGCCGGCGATTCCGTCGAGGATGCGGAACCGTCACGCTAAGTTGTCGGTGCGTGACGCATGAAACCGGTGATCCGGCCGGGCGAGGCGCTATAGTCTGACGGGGTCGGGAACAGAGCGGGTGGTGCAGTGAAAGGTGTGGCGGACTTTTTCTTCGGCGTGAAACCGAGCACCCACCTGCCGGAACGGGTTCGGGTCCGCATCGAACGTCAGCAGATGCAGTCGGAGATCCTCATCGGCTGGATGCAGTTGCTGCTGGTGATCGCCTGGTCGGTGCTGTTCGCCATCGCGCCGCAGCCGGCGGAAGGCCGGGAGTTCCAGCCGGTTCCCTACGCGCTCGGCGCCTACCTGGTATTTACCGTCGCCCGCCTCGGGATGGCTTACCGGCAATGGCTGCCGCGCTGGTTTCTGTTCGTGTCGGTGATCGTCGACATCACCATCCTGATGTTGCTGATCTGGAGTTTTCACCTGCAGTACATGCAGCCCGCGCCGTTCTACCTGAAGGCGCCTACGCTGCTCTATGTATTCATCTTCATCGCGCTACGGGCGCTCCGTTTCGAGCCGGTCTTCGTGCTGACGGCGGGTGTCGCCGCCGCGCTCGCCTGGGGCTTCATGATGTTCTACGCGCTGTCCGGCCCGGTGACCGTCGAGGACGTGGTGACCCGGGACTATGTCGCCTACATCACCTCAGACAAGATCCTGATCGGCGGCGAGGTGGACAAGATCCTCTCGATCCTGCTGGTCACCTTCGTGCTGTTTCTCGCCCTCGTGCGGGCGCGGCGCATGATGACGGCCGCGATCGCCGACAATGCCGCGGCGACCGAGCTGTCGCGCTTCGTCAGCCACGAGATCGCCGACCGGATAACGCGGTCGGAGAAGGCTCTGCAGCCCGGCGATTCCGAGGTCAAGGTGGCGACCGTGATGTTCACCGACATCCAGGGCTTCTCGACCATTTCCGAGGCGGTGCCGCCGGAAGAGCTGTTCGTGTTCCTCAACGACTATTTCACCGCCATGGCGGCAGTCATCGACCGGCAGGGCGGCACGATCATCCAGTTCGAGGGCGATGCCATGCTGATCGGCTTCAACACGGTCACCGAGGACCCGGATCACGCCGTCAGCGCGCTGGAAACCGCACTCGCCATCCAGGAAGTCTCGGAAAGCCGCCTGTTCGGCAACCAGCAGATGGCGGCGCGTACGCGTTGCGGCATCAATACCGGTTCGATGACGGTCGGCGCCGTCGGATCGCCCGAGCGCCTGCTGTTCACGGTCCACGGCGACGAGGTCAACGTCGCGGCCCGCCTTGAGCAGCTCAACAAGGAATACGGCACCTACGTCATGCTGACCCGCCAGACCATGGAAGCGGCGGGCGAGGATAGTGGCTTCACGTTCGGCAGGCTGGGAGAGGTGACGGTGCGCGGACGCTCGCAGCCGACCGATATCTATACCGCGAGCCGTCATGCGCGCTGACGCCTGCGGCAGAGCATCGGCCCGTAGGTCAGCACGAAGCATCCGAAACCGCCGATCCAGAGCATCGCCGAAATGGCAAGGAGGTCCCCGGCTGCCGCCGGCAGGAAACCGGCCATGAACCGGGTGAGCACGGAACCGATCACCAGCAGGTAGATCGCGGTGGTCGCGGCCCCGGCATGTAGTTCTCTTCCGGTGTGACCCAGCGACGCGCGGGTCATGACGGCGAGCGTCATCAGTCCGATGGCGCCGGCCAGCCAGAGATGCAGAGGAGAGGCGAATTGCGCGATGTCGGGAAACAGCACGCTGCACCCTGCCGCGATCGCGCCGAGCGGCACGAAGACGTAGGCCGCATGGAGAATCCAGACGAGCGGCTCGGCGCCTGTCCGCATGCCCTGCCAGCGGGCGAGCCGACCGAGATTCACAAAGCCTGCGAGAAACAGCAGGATGCCGGTGACGATGGCTTCCGGGAATGCGCTCCAGGCTGCGAGAGCGGCAGCGAGTATCAGCAATGCAGCGGCATCGAAACGGCCGACCGGCGCCGGCAGGTGCGTGGGGTCGCGCCGGGCCAGCCAGTTTCGTGTGAAGGAAGGGACGACCCGGCCGCCGATCAGGGCGATCAGCATGATCACGGCCGACACCGCAATCCTTTCACCCGGGCCGCCGGCCGCGAAGCCGTTGCCGTTCAGTTCGACATGGAAGAGGATATTTCCCACCGTCATGATCGCGAAGACCGCCAGGACAGGAAGGTTCTTGCGGTTGCCGGAGGCGAGGATCTCGCGGGCCATCAGAATTCCGAGCAGAACCGGGAAGGCGACATCGACAATTGCCGTGGCGACCGGCCATTCACCTTGCACCAGCAGTATCGCAAGGCGTCCGGCAATCCAGACGGCGAACAGGCCGGCAAGCGGCCATCCCGTGGTCGGCAGGCGCCCGGTCCAGTTCGGCACAGCAGTGAGCAGGAAACCTGCGATCACCGCGCCGGCATAACCGAACAGAAACTCGTGTGCGTGCCAGGAGACCGGGTCCATGCCGCCGGGGAGCTCGAAGTGCCCCGTCCAGATAGCGATCCACAGGGCCATGGAGACGGATGCCCAGATGCCGGCGCCGAGAAAGAAGGGCCGGAATCCGTTTTCGAAGAACGCGATGCCGGCAGCTTGGCGGCAGGGTTCGGTGAGTTCGATTTTCATGGGCTATCCATAGCCCGGATAGTCAACGCGATCTTTGTGCAAGATCAATGTCCGGGACGGGATTCCCGGAGCGCGCGGCTCATCAGGATGACCGGGAGAATGCCGACCAGAACGATCGAGAGCGCCGGCAGGGAGGCTTCCCAGAGCCGCTCGTCGGAGGCGTAGTCGTAGGCCCGGGTGGCCAGCGTGTTGAAGCCGAAGGGCCTGAGGATCAGGGTCATCGGCAGTTCCTTCATCACGTCGACGAAGACCAGCAGGCCGGCGGTGATGACGCTGGAGCGGATCAGCGGCAGATGGACCTCGCGCAGCGCGCCGAAAGGCGTGCGGCCCAGCATGCGGGCGGCGTTGTCCATGTTGCGTGTGACCTTGGCGAGGCCGGAAGAGGCGGCGCCGAAGGAAACGGCGAGGAAGCGGGTCACGTAGGCGAACACCAGCGCCGCCGTGGTGCCGCTCAGCAGCAGCCCGGTGGAGATGCCGAACAGGTCCTGCATCGCCGCATCCACGTGGTTGTCGAGCCAGCCGAAGGGAATGATGATGCCGAGTGCCAGCACCGCCCCCGGCACCGCGTATCCGATGACCGACAGCCTGGTGAGGATCGCGAGAAGCCGCCCGCCACGGATGCGGTTGGCATAGGCGAGCAGCAGGCCGACCCCGACCGCGGCGACGGCGGAGACGGTTGCCAGCAAAAGGCTGCTGCCGGCATCGAACAGAAACCGGTCGCCGAAGGTTTCCGGGAAGCTTTCGACGGCGTAGACCGAGAGCACCGATGCGGGCAGCACGAAACCGAGCAGTATCGGCAGCGAGCAGACGAGGAACGCAGCCCCCTTGCGCCAGCCCGAAAGCCGGTAGCCCGGCAGGTCGCGCAGCTTGCTGGAGGTATGATGGAACCGCTGCTGGCGGCGCGAGATGCTCTCCAGCGCGATCAGCAGCACCACGAAGCCGAGCAGCACGCTCGCGATCTGCGCCGCGCCGCCGGCATTGTTGTAGGAAAGCCAGACGTCGAAGATGCCGGTGGTGAAGGTGTTGACCGCGAAATACCGGACGGTGCCGAAATCGTTCAGCGTCTCCATCAGTGCCAGCGCCACGCCGGCGACGATGGCGGGCCGGGCGAGCGGCAGGGCCACCTGGAAGAAGCTCGCGACTCCGCTGCGTCCGAGCGTGCGGCTGACCTCCAGTACGCAGACCGATTGCTGCAGGAAGGCGGAGCGCGCGAGCAGGTAAACGTAGGGGTAGAGCGTCAGCGAGAACATCGTGATCGCACCGCCGATGGTGCGGATGTCCGGGAACCAGTAGTCGCGCACCGTCTTCCAGCCGAACATGTCCCGCAGCGCTCCCTGCACGGGGCCGGAGAATTCCAGCATGTCGGTGACGACGAAGGCGAGGATGTAGGACGGCACGGCAAGCGGCAGCAGCAAGGCCCATTCGAAGCTCTGCCAGCCCGGGAACCGGCACATGGTCACCAGCCAGGCGGTGGTGACGCCGATCACCGTCGTACCGATTCCGACCCCTACGAACAGGATCAGGGTGTTTGCCGTGTATCCCGGCAGCACGGTCGAGGCGAGATGCAGCCAGATGTCGAGAGTGGGCGTGAGCGATATCCCGAGCACCGTGAGCACCGGGACAGCGGCCAGCGCCGCGCTCAGCGCGGAGATCAGCAGCCAGCGATCGGCCAGCCTGAGACCCAGACGCCGAAAACCCCGGGCACCTCTCGGCGCCCGGGGATCGGGAATGTCCGGACCCAGTCCGGAGAGGGTGTCAGCGCTGGCGCTCAAGACCCTCTGTGTCCGGAAGTGCCGTCACTGCCAGCCGGCCCGGTCGGTAAGCTTGGAGGCTTCCTCGGCATTCTCGGCGAGTTTGGACAGCGCCACGGTGTCGAACTTGACGTCACCCCAGCTCTTCACTTCGTCGCTGACGGTGACGGTCGGGTTCACCGGGTATTCGTAGTTCACTTCGCCATACATCTGCTGGGCGGTGTCGCTCGACAGGAACTCGAGCAGCTTCACGGCGGCTTCGCGGTTCTTCGAGGATTTCAGCACGCCGGCGCCGGAGGCGTTCACATGGGCGCCGCGGCCGTCCTGGTTCGGGAAGAACGGACGCACGGAAGCGGCCCAGTCCTTCTGTTCCGGCTCCTTGTCGTTGTTCTTCATCAGGGCGTAATAGTAGGTGTTGCCGATGGCGATATCGCAGAAGCCTTCGTGGATAGCCTTGACCTGGCCGCGGTCGTTGCCCTGCGGCTTGCGGGCGAAATTGGCGACGAGACCCTTGGCCCATTCCTCGGCTTTCTCGACACCGTGATGGACGATCATCGAGGCGACCAGCGAGCGGTTGTAGTCATGCTTGCCGGTGCGCACGCAGATCTTGCCCTTCCATTTCGGATCGGCGAGGTCCTCGTAGGTCTTGATGGCGCCTTCCGGCACCCGGTCCTGCGAGAGATAGAGAATGCGCGAGCGAAGGGTGAGGCCATACCATTCGTTGTTGGCGCCGACATATTGCGCCGGGATGTTGGCCTTCAGCACCGGCGATTCGACAGACTGGAAGAGACCTTCGTCGGCAATCGCCTTGAGGCGGGCCACGTCGACGGTCAGAACCACGTCCGCCGGGCTGTTGGCGCCTTCGGCCTTCAACCGTTCGAGGATGCCGTCGGACCCGTAGACCACGTTCACCTTGATGCCGGTGTCCGCCTCGAACTTCTCGAGGAACGGCCGGATCAGGAATTCCTGCCGGTAGGAGTAGAGATTGACCTCCTCGGCGGAAGCGGTCGCGGCACCGAAGCCGGTGGCTGCCACGATGGCGGCTCCGGCGAGGGCGAGTGAGCGGTGGATCATTGGAAATATCTCCCGTTGACGTTCATGCAAACAATTCTGATTTGCGGTAAATAGCCCGTCCGGACTGATTGTGCAAGTCATTCGCATTTACATTTCTGTGAGATCGTTTCCGGTCGTTCAGCGCTTCCGCGACGCCTCGTAGCGCTTGCGGTTCTCCTCATTGGCGGGGTAGAGGCCGGGCAGCTTCGCACCGGCCCGGACTTCGTCGAGGATCCATGCCTCGAGATCTTCCTGGGCAAGGGAAGCCTTGTGGACATCCTCTACCAGCTTTTGCGGAATCACCACGGCGCCGTCCTTGTCGGCGACAATCATGTCGCCCGGAAAGATCGCAACGCCGCCGCAACCGATCGGCTCTTCCCAATTCACGAAGGTAAGGCCGGCGACCGAGGGCGGGGCCGCCGCACCCGACGCCCAGACCGGGAGGTTCGTCGACAAGACGCCCTCGAGGTCGCGCACCACGCCGTCGGTGACGAGGGCGGCGACCTTTTTCACCTGCATGCGCTGGCAGAGGATATCGCCGAAGATGCCGGCATCGGTGCAGCCGCCGGCGCCGGTGACCGCGATGCAGCCTTCCGGCATCGCCTCGATGGCGCCGCGTGTGGAGATCGGCGAGGACCATGATTCGGGTGTCGCGAGATCTTCGCGCGCCGGCACGAATCGCAGGGTGAAGGCCGGGCCGGCAACCCGTTCCTGGCCGGGCCTGAGCGGGAAGGAACCCCGGATCCAGACGTTGCGCAGGCCCTTCTTGAGCAGCACCGTGGTCAGTGTCGCCGTGGTGATACCCTCGAAGTCCTTGATCATTTGCGAGTCGTAGGCGCTCATCGCGGTAAGTTCCTTGTGTTCTGTGTCATGCCCCGGCGGGCGGCGGACTATGCCGTCCGGGGTGGTTTATGGCCAGCGCCGGAAACGGCGGCAGGGTTCATCTTCCGCCGTGGCGCTTGCCAATTCCGCGCAATAGCACAGACTTGAATGACCGGACAATAAAACATGAGGAAACCGACCGGATGACCGCCGATGCTTCTGCCCGGCAGGGATGGCTGCCGCGTCTCGAACTGCCGATGTCGCTTGTCGGGCTCGGTATTTGCGGAATCCACTGGATCGCCGCCGTCTTCATGTTCCTGTCACCCTACATGAAGGAGGACCTCGGCGTCTCGACAACGGAGATCGGCGTTTTCCTCACCATCTTCTATATCGCCTCCTTTGCCGCCAACGTACCGAGCGGCACCCTGGTCGACATGACCGGCAAGCGGGTGTTCTGGCAGGTCTTTTCGCTCGGTGTCTGTGCGCTGGCGCTGCTGTTCGTCGGGCTGACCGGGATCTATGCCCTGATCTGCGTGTTCATCGCGGTGATCGGGGCCACCAACATGCTCTGGCACCCCGCGGCGATCTCCTACCTCTCGAAGGCCTACCCGGCGCAACGCGGCTTCGCGCTGTCGATCCACGCGCTCGGCGCCGGCCTCGGCGACCTCGCGGCCCCGGTCGCGGCAGGCGCCCTGCTGACGGTGATGACATGGCAGGATACCGCCATGGTCAATTCACTGCCGGCGCTGGCCATCGCGGCGATCATCCTGTTCGGTCTGAAGCGCACCGACGCCGGCAAGGCGAAGGAAAAGGGGATGAAGGGCGGCGACTATTTCACCGGCATGAAGGCGCTGGTGAAGGACCGGGCGATCGTGCTGCTCTGCATGCTGGCCGCGTTTCGCACCGCGGCGCAGGCGGGACTGCTGTTCTTCATGCCGTTCTATCTGAAGGAAGATCTCGGCATGGCCCCGGTGATCATGGGGATGACGCTGGCCGCGATGCAGGTCGGCGGCATGGTGGCGACGCCGGTGGCGGGCCATCTCTCCGACCGTATCGGCCGCCGCCCGATCGTCATTGGCGGGCTCTGGACCACCACCGCGATCATCATCGGCCTCACCTTCGTCGAGAGCCAGATCGTCTTCGTGGCCGGCATCGCCTTCCTCGGCTTCTTCCTGTATGCGGCGCGGCCCGTCATGCATAGCTGGATGATGGATCTGGCGCCGCCGAACATGGGCGGGTCGGCGACCAGCCTGATGTTCGGCTGCCAGTCGCTCGCGACGATCCCGGTACCTGTGATCGGTGGACTGATCGCCGACAATTACGGGCTGCTGCCGGTGTTCTACTGCCTCGCGGGATCGATGCTGGTCGCCAACATCCTGACCCTGCTGGTGCCGAAGCCGCCGGCGGCGGAGACGGCCTGAACGGGAACAGCAGATCCGGGGCGGCGTTGATGGTCTGCCGCCGGATGGGGCGGCGGATTCGGAAGGGGTGAACGTGCCGTCACGCATCAAGGGGTTCCTGCGCGATATCAGGACGGCGCTCTGGCTCCGGCCGTCGCTGTTCTGCCTGATCGCCATCGCGGCGGCGCTTGTTGCCGGGCTGGCCGGTATCGTCGTTCCGAAATCGGTCAGCGAGCTGCTGCCGGCGGTCAACACGGAGGCCGTGACGCGATTCCTCGAACTGCTCGCCGGCAGCATGCTGACGGCGGCGACGGTTGTGCTTTCGGCCCTGATGCTGGTGCTGAACCTGGTCGCGGGACAGGCTTCCCCGCGCGCGGTGCCCGAACTGATGGCGGACCGGGTGACGCAGAATGCGCTCGGTATCTTCCTCGCGACTTTCGTCTTTTCCGTGACGGCCCTGCTGCTGTTCGCGTTCGATAGCGTGCTCGGGTCAGCCTCGATGCTGCTGTTCGTGATTGCCATCGCCATGGTCGCGATGTCGATCGGATCGCTGCTGCAATGGATTCACCATGTTGCCGATGCGCTGAAACTCAACCGCGTCATCGAACGGCTGGCCTTCCAGGCTTCCTATGTCCTCGACCGCTACATCGTGGAAGACGGGGAGGGCGACGATGACATCGAAGAGACGTCCTCACCGCTGCGCGAGGCCGAGGCGATGCGCGTGACGCCCGGTTTCACCGGCTATGTGCAGTTCATCGACCTCGAACGGATCGGGCGGACAGCCGAGGACAACGATCTCCGGGTCAACATCCTCGTCCATGAGGGCGATTTCCTGCATCCGGACCGGGCCTTCGCCCTGGTCGCCGGGCCCGAGGGAGCGGAACTCGACGAAGCGGCAAGGACCATCGCGAGATCGGTCGTGCTTGGTGCCGAACGGAGTTCGGAAGGCGATCCGCAGCTGGGTATAGAGTTGCTGGCGGAAGTGGCCTGCCGGTCGCTGTCACCCGGCATCAACGACCCGAAATCGGCGCTGACCTGCATCGAATATCTTTCGGCGTTGATGGTGCGCGCCGCGAAGTGCCCGGCCTCCCGCTATCCCTCCGGAATCCTGTTCGAGGGACGGGTGAGACAGGTGCGGCAAAGTTTCCCCGATCTCCTTGAGCGGGCCTGGCGGCCGGTCATGCGCGATGGCGGGCGCCATGCGGAGGTCATCTGCGCGGTGATGCAGGCGCTTAGCGAACTGGCGGAGAAGGCCGACCGCTCGCATCTCGATGCGGTCGCCGGCGAGGTCGACCGGGCGGAAGCCTTCGGCGAGCAGCTGCTGCAGCTCGAGGTTGACCGGAAGACATTGTCGGATATTGCGGCGACCGCGCGAAAGGCCATCGAGAGCCGTACCGGCACGGACTAGCCGGCGGGCTGCAACCGCTTCTTCTTGTGCGGCAGTTCGGTACCGATCGGCCTGTCTTCCAGCACCCCGTAAACCGTGTAGCCATGCTTCTCGTAGAAGTCTCGTGCCTCGACGGTGCGCAGCCTGGCGATGACTGCATTCTGTTCAAGGGCGAAAGCCTCGATGTGGTTGAGCAGCCGGGTTCCGACACCGTCGCGCCGCCGGTCCGCGGCCACTCACAGCACCTCGATCTCGAGACCGGCCCAGAAGACATCGCCGATCGCGTCGGCCGGATTGTCGGGCAGCAGCTCGATCTTCACGGAACATCTCTCCCGGTTAACGGAACTGATCCACGTTCAACTCGAGCGCATCTCCCATCCAGATCGCGTGATCGGTATGGTCGGCGAGATCGTCCCCGGTCTGGGGATGGGAAAAGACGATCAGGCCGTCGCGATTGAGCGCCAGCCATGACAGCACCTCGCCGAACCGGTCGGTCGGGATGGTGAGCTGGCAGCTCCACATGGGATGCGGGCCGACCGGGCGCTCATGCATGCGTCCCATCTGAATGCCGAAGCGGTCGCGCGCGGCCTCGCAGACTTTCCGCGCGCGGTCGATTGTCGTGGCATCGTAATAGACATGAGAGTGAAAGTCGCGAATGCCGTGCATGTGTTCGGTCCTTGTTATCGTGCCGGCGGCAGGTCGAGCGAAACGTCCTGAGCGTTGCCGTTACGCTGCAGGCTGACGATGATTTCGTCGCCCGGGCGTTTCAGGCCGATGGCGGATGCAACGTCTTCCATGCGCCTGATCGGCCGCCCATCG
>JAVKCR010000535.1:0-8875 GCA_040222645.1 Rhodospirillales bacterium | reverse complement strand
ATAAATTCATGCGCGTCTTCGCCGAGGCGCGCCGGCGCGGCTACCGGCTGGTAGCCCATTGCGGCGAGGAAGGCCCGGCGGATTATGTCCGCGACGGTCTCGACCTGCTCGCCATCGACCGTATCGACCACGGCAACCGCGCGCTCGACGACCCGGCGCTGGTGCGCCGCATCGCCGATGCGGGGCTCGCGCTGACCGTCTGCCCGCTCTCGAACCTCCGCCTCTGCGTGGTCGACGACATGCGGGCCCACCCGCTGCGGCGCATGCTTCAGGCCGGCCTGAAAGCGACGGTGAATTCAGACGACCCGGCCTATTTCGGCGGCTACGTCAACGACAATTACCGCGCCGTGCGACAGGCGCTCGACCTGTCCGCCGAGGAGATCGTCACCCTGGCGCGACATTCTATCGAGGCGAGCTTCATGGACGGGACGGAGAAGGCGGCGCTGTTGTCGAGGTTCGAGGACGCCCGCGAGGACTATCTCAGAAACCGGCCGCCAGCAGCGGGTTGAACAGCCGTCCGACCGGCCCGGTGAGGCGGATCGGGCTGTCGATCACCACCAGGCAGATGCAGTCCGAGTCCGGCAGCGCCGTCGGATTGTGATCGATATCGCCGTCGGCATGGATCGCGTCGCCGGCGTGGTAGCGGCCGATGCCGTCCTCGAAGGCGCCGGTCAGCACCAGTGTCCATTCACTGCCCTGGTGCGAGTGGCGAATCGTGCGGCAACCGGCCTTCACATGGATAAGCTGGGCGTCGGCGCCGTTCCGGGCGGAATGCAGCGGCGCATAGCGCATCGACCGGCCGAGGCGGCGCCAGCGGGCGCTGTCGAGACCGCCCGGCAGGTAGGCATCGAGCGGGGCGAACGGCGTGGTCCCGATACGGGCGGCGGGCGCGGGTTCGACCGCGTCGTCGAGCCTGTCCATCAGGGCCGACTTCGTCGCGGCAGACATCCTTGCCGGGTCCAGCGCCTCCAGCAGGACGCCGCCGCACTTCTCCATCCGGCGCACGCTCTCGCGGCATACCGGGCAGAAGGACAGATGGGTCGCGACCAGCAGCGAATGGCTCTCGTCGAGCGCGCCGGCGGCATATTCCATCAGCAATTCATCATGCGGATGATGATGCGGTTTCATGCGTCTGTTCCAATGGTCAGTCTCAGTTTCTGCATTGCCAGCCGGATCCGGGACTTCACGGTCCCGATCGGAAGATCCAGGCGTTCGGCGATCGCCGAATGGGCAAGCTCCTCGTAATACGCAAGCCGGATCAGTTCGGATTGCTCGGGCGGCAGGTCGCCGATCGCCGACCGCAGTTTTACCGCCGCCTGTTCCTGCTCGTAGGCACTATCCGGGGCGGTTTCCGGTTCCGGCCGCAGCATCGGCTCTTCCGGGTCTAGCGCCGGCCGGCGTTCGCGCCGGATGCGGTCTATGGACCGGTTCCGCGCGATGGTGAACAGCCAGGTGGTGAACCCGGCCTTCGCCGGATCGAACTGGCCCGCCCGCCGCCAGACGGCGACAAGCGTCTCCTGCACCAGTTCCTCCGCATCCGCCGGCGACGTGCCGAGGCGGAGGTAATAGGCCTTCAGCCGGCCGGCGAAGAGGTCGAAGATTTCCGAAAAGGCATCGCGATCACGATGCGCCGCGATCCGGCGCACGAGACCGGCACAATATTGGGGGGTCGGATCGTTCGACGTCACGGCGCCGCCGGCCCTCCGCGTTCGGGATATCCCATGTCGCTCCGCGATGACGATCTGCACGATGGCCTTTTCCGCACCGATGCCGTGACCGGCGATGTTCGCCTGTCTTCGGAACCTTGTACGCGGGCTGGGACTTTCCGGATCATAGCATGGCCGGCCGGAGCGGGCCGTCAGACCTTGGTGATGGTGATCTTGAGCTTGTAGTCGGCCGAGTTGCGCGGGTTGGCGGCAGACGTGAACAGGCTGGTGTCGTTCTTCAGGATCAGGAGTTCGCGCAGCGGGCCCATGATGTCCTCGAAGACATGGAAGCTGTTCTGGAACTTCTGCATCACCAGCCGCTCGGAATCGACCACGCGGCCGTCCACCAGCACCGCGTCGTAAACGTTCATCAGGATCGAGATGCGCTGGGCGAAGCTCAGGTCCTCGGTGATTTCTTCGAGAAAATCATCGATGTCGTGAACCTCCGAATAGGCGATGCCGTCCTTGGCAAGCTGGTTGACCTCGTCCCAGGTCAAGTCGCCCCGGCGGACATGCTTGCCGAACACGGTCATGAACTCGGCCATCTCCTCCTCGACGATGCGGCCGTCGGCCCGCATGATGTAGGCGAGCGCTGCCGACAGGACGAGCAGCGGTTTATTGGTGATGGCGTCGGTTCCGGACATGCGAGGCTCTCCCGTTTCTCCCTGTTATATGCCGCACTTGCTCGTGAGCGTAAACAGTCCTTGCATCAACCCGCGCGGGAACTGTCATGCTTGATGCCGCGCTCCGGCGCCTCATAGACCCGGCGCTGAAACCGGTCGCCGCGGCAATGGTGCGGGCCGGGGCCAGCGCGGATGCCGTGACGATTGGCGGATTCGCCATCGGCATGCTGTCGCTGCCGGCGATTGCCGCCGGCCAGTTCGGCCTCGCGCTGCTTGCCATCGCGATCAACCGGCTGTCCGACGGTCTCGACGGCGCCATCGCCCGCATCACCCGGCAGACCGACCGTGGCGGCTATCTCGATATCGTCTGCGATTTCATCTTCTATGCCGGCAGTGTCTTCGGTTTCGCGCTCGCCGACCAGGCCAATGCCCTGCCGGCAGCCTTCCTGATCTTTTCCTTCATGGGAACGGGATCGAGTTTTCTCGCCTATGCCATCATGGCGGCGAAGCGGGGCATGAGTACGGATATCCGGGGCTCGAAGTCGCTCTATTATCTCGGCGGCATCACCGAAGGCACGGAGACCATTGCCTTTCTCGTTGCGATCTGCCTCTGGCCGGCGGCCTTTCCGATGCTCGCCTGGGGTTTCGGCGCGCTCTGCTGGGTGACCACCGCAAGCCGCATTCTCGCCGCGTGGCGGAGCTTCGACTGACGGCCCGGCCGATCAATTCATGGCCGCGGGGCTTGATGCCGCCGGGGGAATACCTTATCTCCCGGGTCGGATATAGTATCACAGAGGCGCTTCCCATGTTCATCCAGACCGAGCAGACACCGAATCCGGCGACGCTGAAGTTCATCCCGGGCGAGACCGTGCTCCCGGAAGGCACGGCGGATTTCAAGAGCGCGACCTCGGCGGAACGCTCGCCGCTTGCCGGCCGGCTGTTCCAGGTCACTGGCATCTCCGGCGTTTTCCTCGGCAGCGATTTCATCACCGTCACCAAGCTCGATGACGAGGACTGGCAGGTTCTGAAGCCGCAGATTCTCGGCGTCATCATGGAACATTACACCTCCGGCCGTCCGATGCTGGTCGAGGCTGCCGACGGCGACGACGGCGACGGCGAGGAGGACGACGAGATCGTCGCCCAGATCAAGGAACTGCTCGACACCCGCGTGCGCCCGGCCGTCGCCCAGGACGGCGGCGACATCACCTTCGAGAAATTCGAGGACGGCGTCGTCTACCTGCACATGCAGGGTTCCTGCGCCGGCTGCCCGAGTTCGACCGCGACGCTGAAGCACGGCATCGAGAACATGCTGCGCTACTACGTGCCGGAGGTCGAGGAAGTGCGACCCGCCGGCCAGACCGAGTTCTACTGACGCGGAACCTGCATCCGGCGGCGACCGCCGCCGGAGCACCTGTCCCATGCCTTCGTCAAGATCGACCAATGCCCTGACCGCCGGCCTCGTGGCCGGCGCCCTCGGTTTCGCCATACTGCTTGGTACCGGTTCGGACGGATTCCACAGCTTCGGCGCCCGCGCACCGGCCGACAGGCCGGACGGCGGTTCCGGATCATGGACGATGACCGCTGAATTGCGGGACCTGGCGCGCCACCGCAATGTCTCCGCGCTCTATCTCGGCGCCCGCTTCGACGCCAGCCAGTTCACCCTCGACAACGCGGCGAGCGGCGGGATCCCGGTGCCGCGCGTCTTCCTGCCGGCCTTGCCGAAAGACCTCAGGTCGCTCGACAGCGTCGATGCGCGCAAGTCGATCTTCCTGCGCACCCTGCTGCCCATCGTGCTCAAGGCCAACGAGGAAATCGCCGCCGACAGGCGCCGGCTCGTCCTGCTGAAAGAGAAACTCGCCGCCGGGAAAGAGCTTCCCACCGCCGACCGGGTCTGGCTCGATCGGCTGGGGACGCGCTACGACACCGATCCGGCGGATTTCGACCGGCTGATGCGGCGCGTCGACATCGTCCCCGTGTCGCTGGCGCTGGCCCAGGCGGTCGAGGAATCCGGCTGGGGCACCTCGCGCTTCGCCCGCCAGGGGAACGCCATCTTCGGCCAGTACACCACCATCGACGATCACGGCATGATTCCGAGAGGGGCGCCGGACGACGCGTCTTTCAAGATCAAGGCATTCCCTAACATGCTCGCCGGGGTGCGCGCCTACATGCGCAATCTCAATACCCACGGGGCCTATGCCAGGCTGAGGGCGCTCCGCGAAGCCCAGCGTGCCGACGGCTTTGATCCGGACGGCCGCAAACTTGCGGAAACCCTGCAGGGATACTCGGAGCGGGGCGACGAGTACATCCGCACCCTCCACATCATCATGGACGCCAACGGGCTCGATAGGCTGGAGCGCAATGCCCGGCTGGCAGAACCCGTCGATCATCTTGCCGGCTCCGCCGGCTGAACCGGCGCCGCTCTCAGTCGATCGTGAACTGGGTGCCGATCCAGCGCCAGCCGCCGCCCGGCGCCGGGATGGTGCAATTGATCCGGCCCCGGCCCTGCGGAAAGGGTTCGTCGAACCGGACCTCGACACGGTCTTCGCCCAGCCGGACGACCGTCACCTCGCCGACATGCGAGGCATAGCATTTCAGCAGATCGAGATTGCCGATCCGGCGCGCCAGCGTGAACCCGAATCGCGGCGGGTTGTGCGCATCGTCAAGCAGCAGTTCTTCCGGGGTCACGTCACGCGCCGGGATCGGCAGGGTGTCGATGGCGAGACGGAAGCGATCCTCGTCGCCGAAACGCTCGTTGAGCGCGAAACGCGGCAGGTTGAAGAAATCGCTGCCGGCATGAACCGGTCCCGATTGCTGTCCGAAGGCCGCCCGGAAACCGTAGGCGCGAACCGCCTCGCGCACCGCGAGACTGACCTCGCCATAGGGATAGGCGAAGAGGTCCGGCACCCGCCCGAGCTCGGCCTCGAAACGTGCCGATGCCCGGTCGAGATCGCGCACCACGTCTGACGGCGTGAAACCGGTGAGATGCGCATGCGCCGCACCGTGATGGCCGATCTCTACACCCTCGGCGGCAAGCTGCCGGATCTCGTCCCAGGTCAGCAGGTCGCTGCCGCCGGCATCGATTCCATCGGTCGCAACGAACATCGTCAGCGGCAGACCCGCCGCCTTCAGGCGCGGCCAGGCATGGGTCATCACGCTGCGGTAGGCATCGTCGACGGTGATCGCCACCGCCCGGTCCGGCAGGCTTTCGCCGGCTCCGAGACGGTCGACCACCTGGCGCAACGGCAGAACCCGCGCGCCCTCCGCTTCCATCAGCGCGATATGCTGCTCGAACTGCTCGATCCGGATGCTGGTTGTCGGATACTGGCTTTCCCCGAAACGGTGGTACATAACGACCACCGCCGAATTACCGCTATCCGCCGTCTGCGCGGCGGTTGCCTGCGCGGCGATGAGCGAAACCAGAAATGCCATCAGGGCCAGCCAGTTCATGCCGGAAGTCTACCCGGCGTACGGGCGGCATGAAAGATGCGAGCCGAGCCGACCATGTCCCGCGAGACCGCAATCCTGGCCATCGATACCGCGACCGGCGGCTGCTCTGCCGCCATTGCCATCGGCGACAGGGTCGTCGCGGAGCGGCGGGCGGCGATGCGCCGCGGGCATTCCGAACATCTCGCCGGCATGATCCGCGACATCATGCGGGAGGCGGGCATCGGCCCCGATGCGCTGGCGGCCATCGCCGCGACCCGCGGGCCGGGCGCCTTCACGGGCCTGCGCATCGGGCTGGCGACGGCGCGTGCGGCGGCGCTTGCCTGCGCCTGCCCCGCCATCGGGCTGACCACCTTCGCCGTGGTGGCGGAGGGCGCGCGCCGCATCGCCGGCGAAGCGCTGCCCGTGCTGGCCGTCATCGACAGCCGGCGGGCCGAGCCCTATGCCCGCCTGGTCGGCGCCGACGGCAGCGAGGACGGGCCCGCCATTGCCGCGGACGCGGGCTCCATCTTGGACATCCTGCCGGCCGGGCGCTTCATCCTCGCCGGTGACGCCATTGACGCGCTCGACCCTCTGCCCGGCAGCAACCCGGCGGCCCACCGGATCGAGATGCTGCCGGACGCCGCCGATGCGGCCCGGCTCGCGGCCCGGCTGGTCAGCGCCGGAGGATCCCTGCCGCCGGCCGAACCGCTCTATATCCGTCCGCCCGACGCGGTCACCGAGGCGGAGGCAGCCCGCCGCCGGGCGGCCCGCAAGGCATGAGCCGTCCCTTCGACATCCGCGAGGGCGAGATCGCGGACGCCGCCGCGATCGCCGCGCTTTTTGCCCATTCGGACCTGTCGGAATGGTCGGCGGAGAGCATCTCGACGCTGGTCGGCCGCGACAACGCGCTCTGCCTGACCGGTTGGGAGGGAGAAGCGTTCACCGGCGCGATCTTCGGCGCCGCGGTTGCGGGAGAAGCGGAGATATTCGCCGTCATCGTCCACCCGGCATGGCGGCGCTGCGGCTGGGGCGGCGCGCTGCTCGACGGCTTCGTCAGGCTGTGCCGGGCACTGGGCAACGACGTGATCCATCTCGAGGTCGCCACGGACAACGGCGCCGCCCTGCAGCTCTACCGGCATCACGGCTTCGCCGAATCCGGCCGGCGCAAGGGCTATTACGAACGCGGCAATCTGCGCGTCGACGGGTTGCTGATGAAACTGGAGCTCTGAGCCGCTTCAGGTCCGCCGGATCAGCAGGCGGCGCTGGCCCGGCCTGCCAGCCACCGGATCGGTTGCGAGCACCTCCCAGCCCATCTCGCGGACCGACCGCGGGACGTTCTCCAGCGGCTCGCCCTCGTTCAGGATGACTGCGAGTACTTCGCCCGCCGCCATCGTCTCGAGGCGGAGCTTGGTCTTCACGAAGGTCATCGGGCAGATATCGGCCGTGATATCCAGCAGTGCGTCGGCTTCGACAATGTCCGGGCTGTATTCTTTGTCTGTCGTCATTTATTTCATGTTCCGTGATTCTGCATTTAAAGTAAATGACCGGCTTTTGTATTGCATCGCTTGATTCGCGCCTGTATAAAAATCCGCATACCTTGAAATATCCGGACACGCGGGAAATGACCGACGAAAACAATAACGCCAGCGAACTATTGTCACTGACCACCGATATCGTATCGGCGCACGTGTCGAACAATACCGTGGCCGTCAATGATCTGCCGACCTTGATCCAGGAAGTGTTCAAGACTCTGTCGAATGTCGGCTCGGTTGCCCCGCCGGCGCCGGAACGCCCGCAGCCGGCAGTTCCGATCAAGAAGTCGATCACCCCGGACTTCATCATCTGCCTCGAGGACGGCAAGCAGCTGAAGATGCTGAAGCGCCATCTCAAGACCGCCTACGACATGACGCCGGAAGAATATCGCGAGCGCTGGGGCCTGCCCGCCGATTATCCGATGGTCGCGCCGAACTATGCCGCGCACCGCAGCAACCTGGCGAAGAAGATCGGCCTCGGAACCAAGCCGAAGCGCCGCAAGCGCGTCACTCGCTGAACCAGCGGTAGATCGATCAGCGCCGCGGCTTGGAGCCGCGGCGTTTTTTGTTTATGGTTCGCCTGCATCGCCCGGCGATGCACGGGAGGGTAATGGCCGGGTCGCGGCCGCGGCAACGGAGGCGGGAAATGCAGTCCGACAGGATCGAACAGCTTTGTGTCCAAAAGGGCATGAAGATGACCGGCCAGCGCCGGGTCATCGCCAGCGTGCTTTCGGAATCCGACGACCATCCCGATGTCGAGGAGCTGTACCGGCGCGCGTCGGAACATGATTCCAACATTTCCATCGCGACCGTCTACCGCACGGTCCGGCTGTTCGAAGAGGCCGGCATCCTCGAGCGTCACGAGTTCCGTACCGGCGACGGCCAGACCCGCGCCCGCTACGAGGAAGCCTCCGAGGACCACCACGATCACCTGATCGACCTGAAGTCCGGCGAGGTGATCGAGTTCTTCAACGAGGAAATCGAACGCCTGCAGGTGGAGATCGCCCGCATCCACGGCTATCGCCTCGTCGATCACCGGCTCGAACTCTACGGCGTGCCGCTGTCCAAGGCGGATGGCAAGGAATAGCACCTGCGCCGGTGTTTGCGCGAACCTGCGTCAGTCATAGACACACACGCATTGTCTCCCCCGGCCCTGTAGCCGGTCGATGCCACGCAATGCGTTAGGCGTCGCCCAGCCGTTCGTAGTAGACTGCAAAGTCGTGCTGCGCAGAGGTGAGCTGCAGTGAGTCCGGAACAGGTCATTGTCCTCTTGCTGGTGATCGCCGTCTTCGCCGGCTTCGTCAGGGAGTACTTTCCGCCGGAGGTCACGGCACTCGGCGCCGCCGCCATCTTGCTGGCAACGGGCATTGTCGAAACGAGACAGTTTCTTACGGTCTTCGGTTCTTCGGCCGCGATCACCATCGCCATGATGTTCATCCTTTCCGCAGCCCTGGAACGGACCGGGGTGCTCGCGCTGCTCGGAGATTTCCTCAAACGCCACGCCCGGGGCTCTTTGCTTCGGGCCATGTTCCTGATGATGTTTGGTTCCATGGGCGCCTCGGCCTTCATGAACAACACGCCCATCGTG
>JAVKCR010000534.1:0-2796 GCA_040222645.1 Rhodospirillales bacterium | reverse complement strand
GGATGGGTTCGAATTCCGTGTAGGTGCGGTAGGAAAGCTTGTAGGGAGTGTGCAGCGGCAGCCTGATCTGGCGCAGCGCGAGGCCCGCGAGTTTCGTCATCTGTGTCCGGTCTCCAGCCACGGCGTCTCGAGACGCCAGTTTCGTTCAAACGCGTCGATCTCCGCGACGCTTTCGAGGGTGACCCCGATCTCGTCGAGTCCCTGCACAAGGCAATGCTTGGCGAAGGGATCGATATCGAAATGCCAGCGATCGCCGGACGGTCCCTCGACCGTCTGCGCCGGCAGGTCGATGCTGACGGGCGCCCCGTTGCTGCGCTTCAGTTCGGCTCTCAGCGCTGCGCAGGTTTCTGCAGGCAGAACAACGGGTAACAGGCCGTTCTTCACGCAGTTGGCAGCGAAAATGTCGCCGAAACTGGGCGCGATCAGGCAGCGGAATCCGGCATCGACAAGGGCATAGACCGCGCCTTCCCGCGACGACCCGCAGCCGAAATTGAGATCGCTCACGATGATGTTCGCCCCCTCGGCAGCGGGGTGGTTGAGCGGGAATTCCGGTCGCGGCGCTCCCGTCTCGTCGAAGCGGAGATCGTGGAACAGGAATTGCGCATAGCCGACGGAGCGCGGGTTCTTGAGGAAGCGTGCGGGAAAGATCTGGTCGGTATTGACGTTGACCTGGTCGATTGCGACGGCGCGTTCGGATATCCGTGTGACCGGTTCCATCAGGCTTTCCCCTCGTAGGTTCGCACATCGGCCAGCCGTCCCTCGATGGCGGCGGCGGCGGCCATCATCGGGCTGACGAGATGGGTGCGTGACCCCCTGCCCTGGCGGCCCTCGAAATTCCGGTTCGATGTCGAGGCGCAGCGCTTTCCGGCGCCGACATTGTCGCCGTTGATCGCGACGCACATGGAACAGCCCGCATCATGCCATTCCAGGCCCGCCTCGATGAAGATGCGGTCGAGCCCTTCGGCTTCCGCCGCACGCTTCACCCGGCGCGACCCCGGCACCACGATGCCGGGAATCCGGGCCTTGCGGCCGGAAAGCACGGAAGCCGCCGCCCTGAGGTCCTCGATCCGGCCGTTGGTGCAGGAACCGATGAAGACCTGGTCGATGGGGATGTCGGTCAGCCGCATGCCGGCGGTGAGCCCCATATAGTCTAGCGCGCGCTCCATCTTCCGGCGGCGGAACTCGTCCTGTTCCAAGGACGGGTCCGGTATGTTCCCGTCGATGGGCGCGACATCCTCCGGCGAGTTGCCCCATGTCGCCATCGGGGCGATGGAAGCGGCATCGATCGCCACCTCCCGGTCGAAGACGGCGTCGGCGTCGCTGGCAAGACTCCGCCACCAGGTCTCGGCCATATCCCATTCCGCGCCTTCCGGGGCGTAGGGCCGGCCGTGGATGTAGTCGATGGTCTTGTCGTCCGGTGAAACTAGCCCTGCCCGTGCACCGGCCTCGATCGACATGTTGCAGATCGTCATGCGCTGCTCGACATTCATGCCGGCGATGGTCGAACCGGCATATTCGATGACATGCCCGACCGCGCCGCCGGCGCCGACCCGGCCGATGATGGCGAGGATCACGTCCTTGGCGGTGACGCCGTAGCCCGGTCTGCCGTCGATGGTCACCCGCATGGTCTTCGGCCGTTTTCGCCAGATCGCCTGGGTGGCCATGATATGCGCGGTCTCCGACGATCCGACACCGAACCCGAAGGCGCCGAGCGCGCCGTGGGTGGAGGTATGGCTGTCGGCGCCGGCGATGATCAGGCCGGGCTGGGTGATGCCCTGTTCGGGGCCGACCACATGCAGGATGCCGCGGTCCGGATCGTCGGGACCGAATAGGCGCGCGCCGTACTGCGCCGCATCGCCCTTGATGATCTCGACCATGTTGGTGATTTCCGGCGGCGGCACGGTACCCTGCCGCGTCGGTACGTAATGGTCGGAGAAGCAGAAGACCTGGCCCGGGTTGCGCACTGCGTGGCCGTCGGCCCGAAGCTTGTCGAAGGCATGGAAGGAGTTTTCCTGGGTCAGCAGCCGGTCGACATAGAGCAGCGTGTCGCCGTCATCGCGCACAATGATGCTGTGGCTCTCCCAGATCCTGTCGAACAGCGTCTTTGCCGTATCTGTGTTCCTATCCGCTTTATTCATCTGTAACTGTCGCCTCTCATGCAACTAACTCCGCCTTCCTGGATGCCGCGTATTGGCAGTCCGGGATCTCCTGAGCCTGCGGCAAATGTCCGAGGTCCCGGGTTCCGCCTGGCGGCGGCCCCTGGATGACGTGATGAGAGGTCATCCTCCCACCTTTGAAATTGTCATCCTGTCCGTACCCTCAGCCGGAATCACTACCATGCGGTATCGCTGTGTGAAACCCGGATTTCATACCATGATCACCCATTTCCGGATTCCGGGACGCATCCGGGCATTTCAACCGGGGCTGCGGCGGTGTACGCTCGGATCATGACACGCAATGCCGCAACCAGGCTGACACGCAACCAGGAAGCCGTCCTCCGGACCCTGCAGGAATCCGGCAAGGCGCTCGGGGCTTACCAGATTCTCGGCGACCTGCAGGAAGACGGCCTCAGCGCGCCACCGCAGGTCTACCGCGCGCTCGACCGGCTCTGCGCCGACGGTCTCGTCCACCGGATCGAGAGCCTGAACGCCTTCGTCGCCTGCGGCGGCCACCGCCATGACGACGATGTCGGCTTCGCGATCTGCGAGAAATGCGCCAGCGTCAGCGAGTTGCCGCTGGATGCCATCGAGGCGGAGATGCGCACGAAGACCGACCGTTTCGGGTTCGAGATTCACC
>JAVKCR010000533.1:0-5607 GCA_040222645.1 Rhodospirillales bacterium | reverse complement strand
GCGCGGGTTTTGTCTACGCCCCGCTTCTGGGGGATACGAAGCCGGAGCCGGATAGGGTTCGGAGCCTGTCGGCTGGTGCGGTGTTCCGAGATTGCGAGAATGCGCTCGTGGCGACGTCGGGAGCGTCGGTGCCGGGTGGCGTGTTCTGCGGCCCGGAGATGGTCGTGATCCCGCCGGGGAGTTTCATGATGGGGTCGACTACTGGGTATAGTGACGAGCAGCCCGTTCACAAGGTTGACATCGGCTACCGCTTTGCGGTTGGCCGCTACGAGGTGACGCAGTCTGAATGGCGTTCGGTGATGGGAACCGACCCGAGCGGGTTCAAGGGCGCTGACCGTCCGGTGGAGAATGTATCCTGGGCGGATGCGCAGGCGTTCATCGGGAAGCTGAACGCGCGGACGGGCCGGACGTACCGGCTTTTGACGGAATCGGAATGGGAGTACGTGGCGCGGGCGGGCACGACGACGGAATATTCCTGGGGCAACGACATCGGTCGCGGCAACGCCAATTGTCGAAGCTGCGGCAGCCGGTGGGATAACAGGGAGACATCGCCCGTGGGTAGTTTCAGGGCGAACGGCTTCGGCCTTCACGACCTGCACGGCAATGTGTGGGAGTGGGTCGAGGATTGTTACAAGAACAGCTACTCAGGCGCGCCGACGAACGGGAGTGCGAACACAACCGGAGATTGTCGCAAGCGTGTCCTGCGCGGCGGTTCCTGGAGCAACAATCCGGTGAACCTCCGCTCCGCGAACCGCTTCAGGGGCGACACCGGCAGCCGGGTCAGCTTCTACGGGTTCCGGATCGCCAGGACCCTTTAGGTGCGATGCACCTAAAGGTTACATCTTGCATCTTTATCCCTTTACCGCTTGGGCGGGGGTGCAGGGGGAGGGTTTCCCTCCCCCTGGCGCGTGGGGTTGAGAGGCCTGTCAGGTTCGTGCTCACGGGGGCTGCCTCCCCCTGTGATCGCGTGGTCTCTGCCACCGGACTGCCGGAACGGGCCGGCTCCCTCCGGAAGCGGACAATTACCGGCGGCGCTGTCTCTTCGCATGACAACCTCAGGCTGATTTCCTATCCTCGCCGCCATGGAAACGATCGCCGCGCAATCACTGGTGCTGGAGGCGGGTAAGAGCGCCGAGCTTCGGGCCCAGTTTCTCGGGCTGGCCGAGATGCGCACGGCAGCGGGAGAGCCATGGCATCTGCCCGGCGTGCTGCGCAAGGTCGGGCAGCTGCTGGCCTGCCGGGCGTACGGTCCGGTGCTGCACCAGCTCTGCCACCTCGTGCCGGTGGCCGAGGCTGCCGGCGGGCGCGACGGCTATCTGGGGTTCTTCTGGAACGAGGCGTCGGCGCGGCGTGGCGGCTGCCGCGCCCTGCTGGGCGGCCTGCCCGGCCATGTCGGCAGCCTGTCGGGCGACAGATTGACCGTCCGGCTGCCGGACCGGTCCTACGAACTCGGCCTGGGCGTGATCCCGCGGCTTGTCTGCCTGATGCATTTCCTGCTGTCAGGCCCCGGCTACGGTGCGGTGAGCCGCGCCCTGAAACCCCTGTGCGGCGCTGCTGTCGGCGCGGCCGACATCTCGAAAGCCGCGGGGGAGCTGTCGAAAATCCTGTACGACTACCTGGCGGACCACCTGCCGACCGTGCAGGCGCAACGGCGCAGCCAGGCCGTGCTGGCGATGATGGCCGACCGCGCCGGTCCCGGTTTCGGACCGGAGGCGATCGATGACGGGGCGGTGCTCGATCTGTGGGACCTGCTGATCGATGGCGGCGGCGACCTCGGCCGGTCGTTCGAGGCGGCCTGGATGGCGGCGCTCGACCTCCGCCGGCTGCTGGCCCGGGGCGCCGAACTCAAGGCATTCGACCGGCAGGCCCCGATCGGGTCCGACCGGGAGGCGGGCGAGGTCGATCCGGATGCCCTGCTCGCCGCCTGCGAGACGCTGGACGAGGAAAGCTCGCCGCTGGACGGGCTTTCGGCCGCGCCCGCCGATCTCGTGAAGGCGTTGAACAAGCGCGAGACGGCCCGGCTGAAGGACATGGTGGCCGCCGGTGACGAGGCCGGGCCGCTGGCGCTTTCGCTGCTGCGGCTGGCGGTGTTCCGCCCGGCCCATCTGCGCCTGAGCCAGGGATTGCGGCGCAAGCTGCCGCCCGGCGGGATGGCGCGGCTGGTCGAAGGGGCGGTGGAGACGGACCACGCAGGCGAGATTGCCGAATTAGGCGCTCTGGCCTCGCATTTGGTGTCCATGAGGCTGGCCGGCGTCGCCGTGCTGGCGCAAGCGGGTCACGACGCGGCCTTCACCGCCGCCAGCCACCTGATATCGGAAGACGAAGGCAAGCGAATGCAACGGATCATCCCGGATCGCCCGGACCTGATGCAGGCCCTGACCGAAAGCGGTTTCCTGAAACGGGCAGCGGCTGCGCTGAAGAGCGTCAACCGCCAGGGCTTCCGCCCGGCCGACCTTGAGGATGCCGCGGTGATCGACGGGCATGCGGCAGCGGCCGGACCGCTGCACCTCGTCGACGCCCGGCTGGCGCGGTTCCTCGACGCTCTCGGGAAACTGGGCGCCGGGCATCCCTGGGACGCACGGTTCGCCGGCGACCTCGATCATTTCACCGCCCGCTTCCGCCGCCTGTTCGTGGAGGATGCCCGATGACCGGCATCGCGTCCATTCTCGCGGCGCGGGAACTGGCCCGCCATATCGGCGCCGAGAGCGCGGCAGCGGAGGGCGTCGCACCGTCGGCCACCTTCGCCGACCTCTACGCCTACGCACGATCCGGCGACCCGGCGATACCGCCGGCCCTGGCCCGCGACCTGGCGTCGATACCGCGGCTGCGCGACGATCTTCGTGCCCTGCTGCGGGACCTGGCGCTCTATCGCGCCGACCGGGTGGCGGCGGCGAGCAGCGGCGGCACGATGACGCAACGCCGCGGCGACGGTTTCAGCCTCGACCTCAAGCCCTCCCGCACCGGTGACGGACAGGTCTATGCCCTCGTCATCCTCTCCGACCCGGACCGGGCGCCGCGGACCCTCTTCATCCAGCCGCCGGACGGCGCGCTGCTGAAGGTGCCGCTGCCCGACGCGGCGGGTGCGCGCCTGCAGGTGCTGTTCGAGCCCGGCGACCCGGCGCTTGCCGCGCTGCGCGACCCGGCGTCGGAGATCTTCCTGGTATGAGCGGCATCCGGGTTCTTGTCGCCACCACGGCCGGGCCGTCGGAGGTGCAGCGACTGACCCGGGAAGACCCGGACCTGCAATCGGTGATCTGCCTCAACGGCCGGGCGCTGCCGCTGCCGGTGAGCCGGGCCTACGACGCGTTCGTGCGCAAGCCGACGGGTATCGTGGAGCGGATCGTCGGTCACCCGGTATTCCGCGCCGACGTGGCGGCGCCGGTCACCGACGGCGCGAGCTGGCAGCTCGGGCTGCTGATCGCCCACCTGCTGGATCATCGCGGCCGTTTCTGCGGCCGTGACGACCTGCCGGACGCCCTGGTCTGGGCCACCGGCGAGGTGGACCGGGATCTCCGCCTGCATGCGGTGGACGGGATGGAGGACAAGGTCCGCACCTCGCTCGATGCCTTTCGCGCCGCGCGGGCGGCGGGAATCGAGGTTCATCTCGTGGTGCCGGAGGGCAACCGCGATGCCCTCTGCGCGGCACTGGGCGCGGAAGCCGGGGGGCTGCAGGTGCATGCGCCGGCGCAGATGGCGGACCTCGATGCGCTGCTCGGCAGCCCGCCGCCGCCGCCGCGCCGGGCGCGCCTCCGGACCTGGCTGGCCGGCCTGGCGCTGCTGGCGGTGCTGGCGTTTCCCTCCTGGCTCGTTCTCGACGAGGTGTCCGGCTGGCGGGCCCTCGGGCAGGCCGGGCGCTATGGCGACCTGGTGGACGCCCTCGACCAGGCCCGGACCTCCGGGGGACCGCTCGGCACGCTCGCTCTCGCGGCCTTCGATCTGCTGGACGAGCCGGCGGTTCCCCTGCCCGGGCCCGACCTCCGCCTGTCGCTGCTGGAGGCGCCGCGCTTCGGTGCCTGTCCGCATCCGGAAGGTCTCGCTTCGCTTTCCGAACGCCCGGTCGATGCGACCACATCGCGCCTCGACCTCGGCGAGGTGCGGGCCTGCGCCCTGCGCGTCCGGACCGAACCCGCCGACGGCGGGGTGACGATACTGGCCGGGACAGCCGGCGGCGTCCGGGCGGCGGGCGATGCGGATATCCTGCTCCCGATCCCGGCGGTCCGGGATGGCGCGGCGGCGGAGATCCGCCTCGTCGCCCTGCGGGTCCCGCCAGGCCTTGCCGGCACGGCGCGCGGCTGGGCCGGGGACCTGACCGGACCGGCGGCGCCGTCGGAGCGGATGCGTGAAATCCTGCGACGTTCGGGCGGCGTCGTGGTGTATAGAAACTTGACCATCGAGCCACGGCTTACACAATCGCCGGGGCCCAACAGATTCAATTGACGGGAGTTGCGGGGATGCGGAGCGGAGCAGCAATCTTGATCGCATGTGCCGTCATGGCGATGGCGCCGGTCGGGCCATCCCTGGCCGCCGGGGAGGATTGCGCACGGGCGGAGGCGCTGTTCCGGTCGTCATACGCGGCGCCCGACGAGCGCCGGCGCCTCGAACAGGCGGTCGGCCTGTGCCCGGATCATGCCGGCGCGCTCAACAATCTCGGCCTGCTGGAGGAAACGCAGGGCAACCTGGCGGCGGCGGAAGAATTGTACCGCAAGTCCATCGTCGCCGGGGGCGGGGCCGCCCCCTATGCCGGGCTTGGCGACATCCTCGCCGCGCGGGGCGACAGCGAGGGCGCGCAACAGGCCTACCGGCGCTTCCTTGACCTGCTGGACGAGGAAAAGGCCGCGGGAGACCCCGGCAGCCTCGCAATCCACGAGGCTGCCTATCGCGAGAAGCTGCGCCTTGCCGGCGGCGGCGGGCCGACGGTGGCGGCGGCGGACGTGATCACCAGGGGGCTGACCCAGAGCCCGCTTTCCAGGGGCATGTCGGTCGTCCACCATGAAGAGCCGCATATCGACCTGCCGATCCTGTTCGCGCTCGGCTCCGACCGGCTCGCCGCGGCTGCCGAGGCCCAGTTGCTGGAGGTGGCGCGGGCGCTGCAATCCCCGGCACTGGCGCCGGTCCGCATCCTTGTCGAGGGACATACCGATGCCATCGGCGGCGAGGATTACAACCTGGCGCTCTCCGAAAGGCGGGCGCTGACGGTGTCCCGGCGCCTGCAGGACCTCGGGGTCGACGGGGGCCGGCTCTCGATTGCCGGGCGCGGCGAGGCCCGGCCGGTCGCCAGCAATGAAACGCCGTTCGGCCGGTCGCGGAACCGCCGCGTGACGTTCGTCAATCTCGACAGGGGATCGTGACATGACGCCCAGGACTGGCATTCCAGGTATTCTCTGCATTCTCGCTCTCCTGCTGTTGGCCACCGCGACGCCGGCGCGTGCGGAGACGCGCGTTGCGCTGGTGATCGGCAATTCGGCATACGAGCACACGGCGCGTCTTGCGAACCCGCGGAACGATGCGGTGGCGATGGCGTCGACGCTGCGCCGCCTGGGGTTCGATGTTGTCGACGGCTACGACCTCGGCATCGAGGCACTGCGGGAGCTGCTGGCGGGTTTCGGG
>JAVKCR010000532.1:0-2912 GCA_040222645.1 Rhodospirillales bacterium | reverse complement strand
GGTCTCGACCTTCATGGCGATCGCCTTCTTCACGCCGGTCTTCACCCTCTGGCCGGTCGGCGTGCTGTCGGACAAGATCGACCGGCGAATCGTGATTGCCGGGTCGGCCATCCTGTCCTGCGGCACCGCCCTCTGGATCGGTGATCTGTCGGATACGGCGCCGTTCCTGCTGCTGCTGGTCGCCATGGGGCTGCATACAGGTTTCCAGACCCCGCTCTATTCGCTCTGCATCGCCTATACCAACGACTACCTCAATCATGAGCAGATGATCGCCGCCTCCTCCAAGCTGGTGCTCGTCAACGGCATGGGCGCGGTGCTCGGCCCGATATCGGTGGCGAGCGCGATGAGCTGGTTCGGTCCCGCCGCCTTCGGCTGGGCCCTCGCCGGCATCTACGGCGTGCTCTCGCTGTTCGTGCTCTACCGCATGACCGTCCGCCAGGGCCTGCCGGTGGAAGACCAGTCGGCCTATGTGGCGATGGCCCGCGGCACCCTGGTCGCCGCCGCCATGACGGTCGAGGAAATCGAGGAACAGAGCCCCGATTTGGGCGTCATCGACGAAGACGACGATCCCTCGGGGAGATAAGCACGGTCGTGAGATAGTCGTCATCCTGGATGCCGCGCAACGGCAGTCCGGGATCCCGGGCATCGACCGAGGACTCAGGAGATCCCGGGTTCCGCCTCCGGCGGCCCCGAGATGACGGGAATGACGCAACCCGACATCACAAAGATGCCGTCATTCTGATGACAATCAGAATCCATGCCTGAGCGTCTGCCGAAACCATGAAAAACGTCGATACCCGTGAGACGCCGCCGGTGCCCGGCGGTGAGGCCGTCATGCCTGGCGCATGCTCTGGCATGGTTCCTGACTTGCGTCAGGATGACGATCTTGAGAAGGAAGGGGAGAGTAGCGCCTTACTCGGCCGCGGCGCGTTCGGTCGCGTAATCGGCGGAGCCGGCGAGCGGCACGAATTCCCAGGCTTCCGGATCGGAAAACAGGGCGTGCAGCAGGCTGTTGTTCAGCGCATGACCCGCACGCACGCCGTGGAAGCGGCCGAGGATCGGGGCGCCGGCGAGATAGAGGTCGCCGACCGAATCGAGGATCTTGTGGCGCACGAACTCGTCGTCGAAGCGCAGGCCGCCGTCATTCAGGATGCCGTCCTTGCCGACCACGATGGCGTTGTCGAGCGATCCGCCCTTGGCGAGACCGAGCTTCTGGAGATGTTCGACCTCGTGCAGGAAGCCGAAGGTGCGTGCCCGGCTGATCTGCGACCGGAAGGCGCCGTTGACGAAGGTCAGGCCGCGTTCCTGCCGGCCGATGGCGGCATGGTCGAAATCGATCTCGAAATTCACCTCGAAGCGCGCGGAGGGTTCAAGGCGGGCGAGCTTGCCGTCCTGCACGACTTCCACGGTCTTGAGGATCTTGATGGCGCGCCGCTCGGCGGCGAGTTCGGCGACGCCGGCCTGGTCGATCATCGCGACGAAGGCTTCCGACGAGCCGTCCATGATCGGCACTTCCGCCCCGTCGAGTTCGACGCGCAGGTTGTCAATGCGGCAGCCGGCGAGGGCCGCCATCAGATGTTCAACGGTACCCACGTGGATGCCGGACTCACCGGTGATGCGGGTGCAGAGCATGGTGTCCGTCACACGGTCCCAGCGCGCCGGAACCTCGGCGCCGCCCAGGTCGGTGCGGACGAAAACGATGCCCGTGTCGGGCTCGGCGGGAACGAGGGTCATGCGGACCGGGCTGCCGGAATGCAGGCCGACGCCTTCGACCGTTGCCGGATTGGCGATGGTCGTCTGCATCACCGGGGCGGCGCCCGGCGTGATTTCGGTCTGCGGCAGAGGCGAATTCGCCATTTTGAAGTACTTCCCCATCGTACCCGGTTAGGTGCCCGCGATCACGGACGGAGCCCTGTTCAAGAAAAACGCTCCATCTGCACCCTATTGGGGGCGGATGGAGCGCTCAATTCAAAGATTGTTTCAGATTGTAACGCCGTTACCAGACCCTTAATCAGTTGGCCTGGCGCCGCAGAAACGCCGGGATTTCAAGCAGGTCGTCATCGGCGCTCGCCTTGGTCGGGCGGTCTGACGGCGACATGCCGCTGAGCTTCGGCCGCGGGGCTTCCTGCGGCTTCTGCGTTGCCGATTCGGCCGGCTGTTCGGCGGCTTCCGGGCCGCGGCGCATCCAGCTCTGGCCGGTGACCTTGGAGAACAGCGAGGGACCCGCCTTGCGGGCGCCCTGGGAATCGCCGCCGCCGTTCATCATGTCGGCTTCCGCCATCGGGTCGGGCCGGGCCGGGCCGGGGTTACGGGCACTGGCCGGAGCCCGCGGAATGAACGGGCGGTCGGCAGGCGCCGGGGCCGGGCTGTGCATCGTCTCGCGTGCCGGTTCCGGCTGGGCGCGGGCGGTAAAGTCCTCGACCGTGTTGTCCTCTTCCGGTTCCGCCAGCATCTCGGCTTCGGCGGCATCGGAACGCATGCTGTTCTCGATCGCGGCCAACAGCGGCTCCTCGGTCACGAGATCCTCTTCCGGTTCCTCGATCAAGGTTTTCGGCTGCTTCGGCATCTGCGCCAGCGTGTTGATGAAAACCGGGCGCGGGCGCTCGGCGACTTCCGAATCGATTCCGGTGGCGACGACCGACAGGCGCATCTTGCCTTCCATCGACGGATCGAAGGTGGCGCCGAAGGTGATCCGCGCATCCGGATCGACTTCCTCGCGGATGCGGTTCGCCGCCTCGTCGACCTCGAGCAGGGTGAGGTCGGGACCGCCGGTGATGTTGATCAGCACGCCGCGCGCACCCTTCATCGAGGTGTCGTCGAGCAGCGGGTTGCAGAGCGCCTTCTCGGCACATTCGCGGGCGCGGGCTTCGCCTTCGGCCTCGCCGGTGCCCATCATCGCCTTGCCCATCTCG
>JAVKCR010000531.1:0-5370 GCA_040222645.1 Rhodospirillales bacterium | reverse complement strand
CGAACTGGTCTGGTGCCAGGAAGAGCCGCGCAACATGGGCGCCTGGCATTACCTGCGCGAGCATTTCGACGAGGTGCTGGAGGAAATGGGCCGCGGCGCGGACCGCATCGCCTATGCCGGACGCCCGTCCGCCGCATCGCCGGCCACCGGCTCGGCCAAGAAGCACGCCATCGAGCAGAACAAGCTCGTCGTCGAGGCGCTCGGCGAGGCGGCGAAACCGGCGCGGGCCCGCAGCAGTACTGCGAAGCCGACATCGTCGAAGCCTGCCACGTCCAAGAAACCTGCGGCCGCGCGGTCGCGGAACAAGTCCTGACCATCCGCGCGTCATGTACGAACAGAACCTGAGGAGCATCGCGACCCATGGCCGTTGAAGTAAAGGTGCCGCAGCTTGGCGAATCGGTGACGGAAGCCATCGTTGCCAACTGGATGAAGAAGCCCGGCGACGCTGTTGCGGTCGACGAGGCGATCTGCGAACTGGAGACCGACAAGGTGACGCTCGAGGTCAATGCGCCGGTTGCCGGCGCGCTGTCCGAGATCCTCGCCGAAGCCGGCGCCGAGGTCGGCGTGGGCGCCGTGCTCGCCATGATCGAGGAAGGCGCCGCCGGCAGCGAAAGCGCGCCGGCCGCCGAGGAAAAGCCGGCCGATGCGCCGAAGCAGGAGAAGGCTGCCGCCGCGCCGCCGCCGCCGCCCCCCGCTTCACCGACGCCCGCGCCCGCCGCGGCAAAGGCCAATCTCGACTATCCGCTGCCCCCCGCCGTGCGCAAGATGGTCGAGGACAATGCCCTCGATGCGTCGAAGATCCCGGCCTCGGGCAAGGATGGCCGGCTGACCAAGGCCGACGTCGTCGCCTACATGCAGGACGGCGCCAAGCCGGCCCCGCGCGCCGCCGCCCCGTCTGCGGCGCCGGCACGTGCAAGCTTCACCCCGACCGAGGAACTGCCGCCGCGGCCGGACCATCCGTTGGAAGAGCGGGTGAAGATGACCAAGCTGCGCCGGGTCATCGCCTCGCGCCTGAAGGAGGCCCAGAACACCGCGGCGCTGCTGACCACCTGGAACGATGTCGACATGACGCGGGCCATGGAGATGCGGACGAAATACAAGGACGCCTTCGAGAAGAAGCACGGCGTGCGCCTCGGCTTCATGTCGATGTTCGTCCGCGCCGCCTGCATCGCGCTGAAGGAATGGCCGGCGGTCAACGGCGAGATCTACGGCGACGAGATCATCTACAAGAACTACTACAATATCGGCGTTGCGGTCGGCACCCCGAACGGGCTGGTGGTGCCGGTCCTGAAGGATGCCGACGAGATGAGCTTCGCCGGGATCGAGGGCTCGATCTCCGATTTCGGCCGCCGCGCCCGCGACGGCAAGCTGTCGATGGACGAGATGACGGGCGGCACCTTCACCATCTCCAACGGCGGCGTGTTCGGCTCGATGAACTCGATGCCGATCATCAACGTGCCGCAATCGGCGATCATGGGCATGCACCGCATCGAGAAGCGCCCGGTCGCCATCGGCGACGAGGTCAAGATCCGGCCGATGATGTACCTGGCGCTGTCCTACGATCACCGGATCATCGATGGCCGGGAGGCGGTGTCCTTCCTGGTCCGCATCAAGCAGTGCATCGAGGACCCGGGCCGCATCCTGCTCGACGTCTGATCGAAAGCACCGCAAACCCCGCACGGGAGCGAGAGAAATGAGCGACAAGTACGATGTTGTGATCATCGGCGGCGGCCCCGGCGGCTATGTCTGCGCCATCAAGGCCGCCCAGCTCGGGCTGAAGGCCGCCTGCGTTGAAATGCGCGGGGCGCTCGGCGGTACCTGCCTGAATGTCGGCTGCATTCCGTCGAAGGCGCTGCTGCATTCCTCGCATCTCTACGAATCCGCCCTGCACGAGTTCGCGGACCACGGCATCGATGTCGGCAAGCCGAAGGTGGACATCAAGAAGATGCTCGCCCGCAAGGACAAGGTGGTGAAGGACCTCACCACCGGCATCGAGTTCCTCTTCAAGAAGAACAAGGTCGATTACTACAAGGGCCGCGGTGTGATCGAGGCGGCCGGCAAGGTGAAGGTCGAGGCCGTGAAGGGTCTCGAAGGCTCCAAGGCGGCGAGCCTGGAGACGAAGAACATCGTCATCGCGACCGGGTCCGAATCCACCCCGCTGCCGGGCGTCGAGATTGATGAGAAGCAGATCGTCACCTCGACCGGCGCGCTCGACCTGGCCAAGGTGCCGGGCAAGATGGCCGTCATCGGCGCCGGCGTGATCGGCCTCGAGATGGGCTCGGTCTGGCGCCGTCTCGGCGCGGAAGTGACCGTCATCGAGTTTCTCGACCGCATCCTACCGGGCATGGACGGCGAACTGGCCAAGCAGGCGCAGCGCATCCTCGGCAAGCAGGGCATCTCCTTCAAGCTCGGCACCAAGGTGACAGGTGCGAAGAAGGCGAAGGGCGGCGTCACCCTGACCATGGAACCGGTCAAGGGCGGCGACGCGGAAGAGTTCAAGGCCGACGTGGTGCTGGTCGCCATCGGCCGGCGGCCTTACACCGAGGGTCTCGGTCTCGAGAAGGTCGGCGTCCCCCTCGACAAGCGCGGCCGGGTCGAGGTCGACGAGTATTTCCAGACCAAGGTCGAGGGCATCTTTGCCATCGGCGACGCGATCGTCGGCCCGATGCTGGCCCACAAGGCGGAAGATGACGGTGTCGCCATCGCCGAGATGCTGGCGGGCGAAGCCGGCCACGTGGATTACGACAAGGTGCCGGGCGTGGTCTATACCAGCCCGGAAATCGCCGCCGTCGGCAAGACCGAGGAGCAGCTGAAGGAAGCGGGCGTGGATTATGCCGTCGGCAAGTTCCCGTTCAGCGCCAACAGCCGCGCGCGTGCCGTCTCCGACACCGACGGTTTCGTGAAGATCCTCACCGACAAGAAGACCGACACCGTGCTTGGCGTGCATATCGTCGGCCCGCTGGCCGGCGACCTGATCTCGGAAGCGGTGCTGGCGCTGGAATTCGGCGCCTCCGCCGAGGACATCGCGCGCACCTGCCACGCCCACCCGCAGATGGGCGAATCGGTCAAGGAAGCGGCGATGGCCGCCTGGACCGGCAAGGCGATCCACGCCTGAGACGGGGCCGGGGATGCTCGGCCCGCTTCGCAGGTTGTTCGGTGCCGCGCCGGCGAAGCCGGCCGGCGGCACCGTGTTGTTCGCCGACCAGCCGGAATACTGGTCCTATCTTCTGCCCTTCGCCGAGCGGCTCCGTGATACGCATGGTCGGAAAATCCACCTGCTGACCTGCCACGGCGACGATCCGCTTCTCGCCGACCCGCCCGACGGCATGACCATCGAGAATATCGGTAAGGGAATGGGCCGCACCATGCGGCTTGCCGCGCTCGAGGCGGAGGTCTTCGTCGCCACCACGCCGGAGCTCGGGCGACCTGATTTCCCGCGATCCCGCGGTGTCGGGACTTATGTCTATGCGCCGCACAACCTGAACAGCATCCACATGGTCTTCCCGCCGAAGGCGTTCGATTCCTATGACGCGTTCCTTGCCGCCGGCCCGCATCACCGGCGCGAGATCGAGATCGCCGCTGGGCGTCCTGGCAGCCGGCTGCGCCATGCCCCGGCGGTCGGTTATCCGAAGATCGACGACGTCGCGGCACGGGCATCGTCGGGCGCGGGCGATCCCGGCCTCGTCATGATCGCCCCGACCTGGTCACCGGGAAACCTGCTGGAAGCGGTGGGCATGGAACTGGTCGGGGGACTTCTCGCCGCCGGCTTCCGGGTGTTGCTGCGGCCGCACCGCGATCTCGTTGTTGCGCGTCCCGTCTATGTCACGGCGATCGTCGACCGGTTCGGAGATCAGCCGGGCTTTCTGCCGGACCCCGGGCCGGGCAAGGGTCTCGCCGACGCCGCCTCACTGCTGGTCACCGACTGGTCGGGTGCGGCCTTCAGTTTCGCCTTCGGGCTCTGCCGGCCGGTTCTCTCCATCGACGTGCCGCCGAAGGTGCTCAACCCGGACTATGCTTCGTTCGGGTCGGAACCGCTCGAGATCGCGATACGGTCCGCGCTCGGCGCGGTGCTTGCTCCGGCGCTGATTGCGGATGCGCCGGCGGTTTGCCGCCGCCTGATCGCCGACTCGGTTGACGGTGAAACGGCGCCGCGCCTTGCGGCATTGCGCAGCGAACATCTCTACGGATTCGGATGCGCGGCGACGGTCGGGGCAGCGTTCATCGACGGTCTCGCCGCCGGTACCGTTCAGGATTGACGGTCAGCCGGGTCCTGGTCTTCCGTGGCCGGCGGCTCCCCGAACCGCGCGCGGAACCAGTCCCTGATGCGCCGGAAATAGAGTTTCACGGCGAGCAAGCCGCCTGCTGCCGCGGCCAGCAGGCCATGCACGATCGCCGTGCCCGATACCGGGTCGAGATAGGCATGGGCCATGCCGGTGCTGGCCAGGAAGGCGCAAAAGGCAGCAAGAGCTGTTGCGCCGAGGCGGCGAATGGCTGGGAACCGGATCATGCGCCGACTTATACGGTCATCGGCCGGGCTGTGCATCAAGAAAACCGGCCAGGGCCGCGCTGCCCTCGATCTCGCCGGTCCGGATGCGGTGGATGATCTCGCCGGCAAGCAAGGTACTGAATGGCTTGCCGTAGCTCAGCCCCCCTTTCTCGCCTGGAAACCGGACCATGAAGGGCACGCGCAGGTCGCCCGGCTGCTGGCTCTGCGCCATCTCTCCCCTGTCACCTGATATCACGATCACGGTGTCGTCGATCAACCCGGCATCTCGCATCCGGTCGAGGAACATCCCGACCGTCCGGTCGAGCAGTTCGAGCGCATGCTGGTTGCGTGTATAGTTTCCCAACCGGAAATCATCGACGAATTCATTGCGCGTCAGGTCCCAGTTGTAGATGCCGTGCGGCAGGTCGAGATGGGCATAGATGAAATCGAGATCCGGGTTGGCGAGGGCTGAATTCATGCGTGCCACGTGGCGCCGCCAGGTCGCTGGCGGATCGATATCCTCGGCCATCGCCTTGACCGGTTCCGACAGGAAGCGGCCGATGACGGGCAGGTAGCTTGCCGTCAGCCCGACGATCCTGCCGGTCTGCGCGAACAGATGATTCCCGGTCTTCCAGTAGGTCGCCACTTCTTCGCAATCGGCCAGGCGGTCATGGAACAGCTGGCAATAGGGATGGGCGATCATGCCGAAAGCGGCGCTGCGTGCCCCGTCGTCGACCGCCCGGTCGAAGATGGTGGGGTATTCGGAGATCCTGTGCCCGGTCGCCTCGTCTCCCTCGAACCGCAGCAGGAGTTCGTCCGAGGATACCGGTACGGCGTCGATCACCCTGCGACCGGCAAGCAGCGAGGGATAGGTGATCAGCCGG
>JAVKCR010000530.1:0-2244 GCA_040222645.1 Rhodospirillales bacterium | reverse complement strand
GTCCCGGCGTTCCAGTTCTTCCCGCGCCTTGAGGTGCGACACGACCGGGTAGAGTGCGGCGAACAGGGCGATGGCCAGGCCATAACCGCCTTCCCGGTAGCCTTGGCGGGCGACATAGCTCTTCCAGAACCGTGAGAAGATCTTCCGGACCATGTTCGGGAACCGTCCGATTTCGTCGGCGTCGATGAGGTCGAGGGCGCGTTTCGTGGTGTAGACATCGAAACGACGGATCATGTCCGACAGGTTGCGATCGACATGGTGGATGATGGGGTGACGGAGATCAGGTCCCTGGCGGCCCGACACGATGAGGTCTGGATGTACCCGTTCCATCCCCCATTGCTTGACGCCGCGGCGGAAGATGGTCGGACGGGCGTTGGCGCCGAACTTGCCACCCCAGCCATGCAGCACCAGCTTGCCGCCGACATAGTTGTGGATCGGTACATTGTGGATGTCGGCGGTGCTGTGGCGCACCGTCTCCAGCAGTTCCTGCCTCAGTTCGTCGCTGACGATCTCGTCGGCATCGAGTTCCAGGATCCAATCGCCCGACGCCTTCCCGATCGCGAGATTGCGCCGTTCTCCCTCCAGGTCGAAGCTTCCGGAGACCACGACATCCGCCATCTCCCGGGCGATGGCCTCGGAGCCATCAGTACATTTGTCCAGGACGACGACGATCTCGTCGCAGAAAGCGAGCTGCGCGAGACAATCGCGCAGCACCGCTTCCTCGTTATGAATGTTCAGAACGGCCGAAAGTTTCGGCACGACGGCTCCCGTCACGGAAGAAGAACGGTCGAGCCCGTGGTCTTCCGGCTTTCCAGATCCTTGTGCGCCTGGACCGTATCGGCAAGTGCATAGGTCTGGTTGATGTTGATCTTCAGAACCCCCTTGCCGATCAGCCCGAGCAATTCCCCGGCGCAGGCCTCGAGATCGGGCCGTGTCGCCGTGTAGTGCATCAGTGTCGGCCGGGTAAGCGACGCCGACCTGGTACCGAGGAGCGCCGGCGGGAAGTTTTCGACCGGGCCGGAGGCCTGTCCGAAGGTCACGAGATGCCCTTTCAGGGACAGGCATTCCAGCGACTTGAGCAGCGTGTCCTTGCCGATCGAATCATAGGCAATCGGCACGCCCTTCCCGTCGGTGATCTCCTTCACCCGCTCGACGAAATCCTCGCGGGTATAGATGATCGGGTGGTCGCAGCCGGCGGCGCGCGCCAGTTCGGCCTTCGCGTCGGAACTCACGGTGCCGATCACGGTCGCCCCGAGATGCTTCGCCCACTGGCAGGCCAGCAGGCCGACTCCGCCGGCGGCGGCATGGAACAGCACGGTATCGCCCGCTTTCACCTGGTGGGTCTGGCGCAGCAGGTATTGTACCGTCATCCCCTGCAGCATGCAGGCGGCCCCGGTCTCGAAACTCACATTGTCCGGCAACTTAACCAGCTTCTCGGCCGGCATGACCCGGGCTTCGCAATAGGCGCCGACGGGCGTTCCGGCATAGGCGACGCGGTCGCCCGGCTTCACGACGGTGACGCCGCTGCCGACCGCTTCAACGGTACCGGCGCCTTCCATGCCGAGGACGGCAGGCATCGCCGGCAGCTTGTAGAGACCGGAACGCTGGTAGGTGTCGATATAGTTGAGGCCGCAGGCCTTGTGCGTAACCCGCGCTTCGCCGGGACCGGGATCACCGACATCGACGTCCTCGAAGACCATCTTCTCCGGACCGCCGTACTCATGAATGCGAACTGCCTTCACCATCTTCTTTCTCCCTGGATAATCAGGCGGGCCGGTCTGGCGGCCGCCATTGTCAGGGGGAATTGTGGCTCAAGACTGTCCTTCTGCAAGGCGTGCTTTCAGTTTTTCATTCAGCGATTCGAGCGTACCGCCATTGCCGCGAATGACCGAGACGAACTCGGAGCGCTGGGCGACCGCAAGGCTGACATTGTCGACGAGGATATCGGTGACCAGGTAGCCGCGGTCTTCCGATTTGCGCATGCGCCAGGTGATCGGCAGTTTCAGCCCGTCCACATCACGTGTTATCAGGGTCTCGACGAGAACGTCGGTCGGCTGTTCGGTCGGCTTGGCGGAGACGATTTCGAGCGTTTCGCCGTTGTATTCGTTGAGGCGGACCGAATAGGTCGCGACCATGTAGTCCCGGAACAGCTTCAGATATTCGACCTTCGCCGTATCGTCTGCCCGGCGCCAGTAACGCCCGACGACGAACTGGGCGATCAGGTCGAGATCGAAGGTCTTCTCC
>JAVKCR010000529.1:0-3504 GCA_040222645.1 Rhodospirillales bacterium | reverse complement strand
TCATGGTCACGCCGCGCGTTGCAACCGCGCGCGGCATTCTGGGATTCACCAGAGTTCCTTCCGGGGCAAAGCTGGTGAACAACCGGCTGACGCCATCATTGTTCGGCAGGTCCGATTTGCAGACCGCCTTGAGCATGAAATATTCCATGGCCTGGCGGGGCGACGGGACGCAGTTGACGGCTCCCGGCACCTCCGGATCGGTTCCCGTGAAATCATAATGAATATTCGATCCGCGCTTGCGGATGGTCGCCTGCACCTTCACCGGGCTATGGGCATTGATGCCGTCGCCGTCCAGGTAATCGAAGAAAGTGTAATCGCCATCGGGGATGGTGAGGACCTCGGCTCGGGCAAGGCGCTCGGCATGATCGAGCAGTTCCTCCATGGCGCCGAGACAGGTATCCGTGCCGAATTCGGAGAACATCTCGATCAGCCTGCGAATGCCGATATTCACGCAGGCGATCTGGGCATTGATGTCGCCGATCAGCGTGTCGGGCAGGCGGGTATTGGCGCGCAGGAACTGGAAGACCTGCTCGATGGGCCGACCGTTGTCGAACAGCCGCATCGCCGAAATCCTGAGTCCCTCAGCAAAGATCTCCGTTGAATCCGCAGCCGTGCTGCCCGGGGTCTTGCCTCCGATATCCTGCTGGTGGGCCATACAGGCTGACAGGGCGACGATCGAGTCCTCGAAGAAGACCGGCGCCAGAATCGTGATGTCCGGGAGATGGGTGCCGGCATCGTACGGATCGTTGTGGATGTAGACATCGCCGGGCAGCATCTTCTCGACCGGATGGCGCATGATCATCCGGCGGACCGCAATCCCGAGCATGCCGAGATGGGAAGGGATGGCGATGGCCTGGGCAATGGCGTTTCCCTGACGGTCAAATATCGCGGCCGAAGCGTCAGCCGCCTCCTTCACGACCGTGGAAAAGGCGCTTTTGAGCAGCGTCGATTCCATTTCGTTGGCAATCGCATCGAGCCGGCTCCTGACGACTTCCATCGTGATCGGGTCGCACTTCACCGCAACGGGCTTCTGCATCTGAATAACCACTTGTTCCTCCATCTGCCTTACCCCGCAACGACAGCGGCGAGACCGCTCGCCTGCGACGCCGCCTGGGGCAGTGTGATCACCATGTTTCCGTACTCGTCGACCTTCAGGCGGTGCCCGGGATAGACCACGGTCGTCGTGTCAGCCTGTTCGATGATGGCCGGGCCGAGGATCTCGCTGCCGACCGGGAGCAGACTGCGGTCATAGACCGCCACGTCGATATATCCGTCCTCCAGATCGAACAGCGCGGCCCGGCGACTGGTAAGCGCCGTTTCGACACTGCCGGTCCGCAGCCCCGGAAGGATGCGGGGGTTCTCCAGCGGAAACCGTTGGGTGACGCGCAAATTGACGAACTCGACGGGATTGTCGGCCATGAAATGACCGTAAATGCGCTCATGGAGTTCATGAAACGACTGACGCGCCGTCGCGACCCATGCATCATCGAGGGGACCGTCCTGCAATTCGACCTCGAGGTCATAGGACTGTCCGACATAGCGCATTCCGGCATAGCGGACGGTCTGCACCCGGGATTGGTCAACATCGTCCTCGACCATCTTCGCGGCGCAGATTTCCTCAAGCTGGATGAAGACCTCGGTCATCCTCGCATGGTCAACAGACTCCGAATCGACCTGGTGTGTCGTGCCATGCTCATGTTCGATGTCGGCGACCAGCAACCCGAAGGCCGAGAGACAACCCGGCGCATTCGGCACGATGACCTCCCGCATATGCAGGAGCTGGCCAAGCCGCCCCGCATGAAGGGCACCGCCCCCGCCGGCGGCAACAATGGAGAACACCCGGGGATCGTAACCCCGCTTGATCGAGGCCAGCCGCATTTCATCGGCCATGTTGGAATTGATGATCCGGTGGATTCCGAGCGCGGCTTCCTCCAGCGACAGGCCCAGACGCTTTGCCAGCCCCTCGACAGCCTTCAGCGCCAGATCCCGATCAAGGCCGATTTCGCCGCAGGCGAAATTCTCCGGATTGAGGTATCCGAGAACCAGACTGGCATCGGTAACCGTCGGTTCGACGCCGCCCTTGCCGTAACAGGCTGGACCCGGCCGGCTGCCGGCACTCTGCGGGCCGATCTTCAACCCGCCGGCAGAGTCGATCCAGGCAATGGAACCGCCACCGGCACCGATGCTGTTGACATCGATCATCGGCAGCCGCAGCGGATAATAGCGGACAGCGCCCTCCATCGATATCAGCGGCTTGTTGCCTGAGATCAGGGCGATATCGCAACTGGTGCCGCCGATATCGACGGTGACCAGGTTCGGACGATTGATGAGTTCGCCGAGATGACGGCCCGCGACGACGGCCGCGGCCGGCCCGGACATGATCGTCGTCACCGGTTTTTCCAGCGTCGTCCGGGCATTGGTGATGCCGCCGCGCGACTGCATGATCTGGAGGCGGCAGTTCAAGGCCTGCTCGGACAGCCGCTGTTCGAGTTCATCGATATAGGTTTCGGTGACCGGTTTGACATAGGCGTCAAATGCCGCGACGCAGAGCCGTTCGTATTCGCGGAACCGCGGATCGACGGTCGAGGACAGCGTGATCATGAGATCGGGATACATCTCGCGCACGATTTCGGCGCTGCGACGTTCATGCTCGGCATTCTGGAACGAGTGCAGATAAAAGATTACAAGACAGTCGATCCCATGCTTCTCGACCAGCAAGCGCGCGGCTTCCCGGACGGCATCCTCATCCAGGGGAATGGCTACAGAACCATCGCCGGCAAGCCGTTCGGGAATTCCGATGATGCGCCGCCGGGGGCAGAGAAAGGTCGGCGTTTCCGGGTCCATGAACAGGTCGTACATGGCTGTCCGCTTCTGCCGGCCGATGGTCAGGACATCCTCGAACCCCTCCGTAGAGAGGATGCCGAGGACGGCACCTTTCTGCTCGAGACAGGCATTCAGCGACACGGTCGTGCCGTGAATGAGGCGGGTAACGGCTGTGGTGTCCTGTCCGCAACTCAGCAGGATCTTCGTGATGCCGGCGAGGAAGCCTTCGGACAGAACCGGGGGGGTGGAAGGCACCTTGGTATAGTGCAGTTGCTGCCTGGAATGGTCATAGGCAACAACATCGGTAAACGTGCCGCCGATATCGATCCCCACTGTAATACTCACTGACTTCTCCTTTGTGTGGAGGGCACAAGTTTGCCCATTGGCCGGAACCGGATCGTTCCGCCTTGCCGTTCCCCTGCCGCCCGAAACAGGGCGGCAGGGGCAGGGCAACATGTGATTTCAGATTGTTGTGCCCGTAGCAGTACGAACCGGCTACTGCGGAATCTCGTTGACCCGCGGGTTCTTCTGCTCGGTCCAGTATTTGCGCGCGCCCGGATGCAGCGGCGTTGCGATGCTGTACAGTCCGGCCTCTGCACCGATGGCCTTGTAGGAGGCGTGATTCGCCGCAAGGAATGCCTTGTTCTTGTCCGTGAATACGGTTTTCACGAAATCATAGAC
>JAVKCR010000528.1:0-12209 GCA_040222645.1 Rhodospirillales bacterium | reverse complement strand
GCATAGAGCAGCACCCGCGAATCTTCCGGAATGCCGAGTTCGCGGCGCAGCGCAACCGTGTCCGCAGCAGCGGCGCGGGCGGCGAAGGCATCGTTGTCTATGGCGTAGGGCATGTCGAACAGCCGGTCGTCCGGGATTCCGTGCCGCCGGTAATAGGCCCGGTTGGCCGCGCCGATGCAGAGAAATCCGCGGCAGTGGCGGAAGATCCAGGCAAGATAGCGCCGCTTGAGCCAGCCGCGCAGGCCGCTTCCGTCGGGCATCGCCCCGTCCCAGTTCTCGCCCCGCATCAGGACGGGTTTGCCGAGCTGGCGGGCCATGCGCAAGGCGCGGCCCATGAAGATGCCTTGCCAGCCATGCATCCAGACCACATCGGCACCGCCGATCTCGCGCTTCAGATCCGTCTCCGCCGCTGCGACGTTGTCGTAGCCGTCACGGAGCGGCACGTCCCAGGCGATTTCGCGGCCGAAACCCGGGTCGAAATGTACGCCTTCCGACGCCGTGTGCTCGAAAAGGACCCGCAACCGGATTCCTTCCGTCGCGGCGATCAGGCGCAGCAGGGGGGCCTGGTACTGGATCGGGTGGCTGACGATATAGAGCAGCCGGACACTCACTGCGCGGCTTTCGCTTCCGGTCCGAACAGCAACGCCACGGATTGCCGGCGGGCCGGCGGGGCAGCGTCTTTCAATACATTGGCCGTCCGCGCGGCCGTCAGCGACCAGGAGAAATCCTTCGCCCGTTCGATGGCCCTGGCGGACAATTCCCGGCGCAACGTCTCGTCGGCCAGCATCCGGCAAACGGTTGCGGCGAGCGCGGTGGTATCCAGCGGGTCGAAATAGATCGCCGCATCGGAAACGATCTCGGGCATCGCCGCCGAGTTCGAGCAGGCGATGCTGGCGCCGCAGGCCATGGCCTCGACCAGGGGATTGCCGAAGGTCTCGACGGTGGAGGGAAATACGAACAGCTTGCAGCTGCGGTAGAGATCGACGAGTTCCTGGGTCGATTTTGATCCGAGGAACTCAACTGAATCCTCGAGCCCGTTCGCCCGGATCACCGCCTTGATTTCCTCGAGATAGCCGCCGTCGATGGCCCGGCCGGCGATCTTCAGCTTGATGTCGGGATGCGCTTCGCGGATTGCCGGCAGGGCGGCGACGAGAGTGTGCAGGTTCTTCTGGACATAGATGTCGCTGACCGCGAGCAGGAAGTTTTCCCGCTTCGCTGCCGGATCGACGCTGAACACGTCCCGCACCCCGTGATGCACGACCCCGACCTTCTGCTTCAGGCGGTCGCCGAGACCGAAGGTCAACGCGTTGCGGGCATATTCCGAGACCGCGATGGCCCGGCGGCAGCGGCTCAGCGACAGCGCGGTCATCAGGGTCAGGCCGATCCAGTAGAGGCGCTTGATCAGGCGGGTTTCGCGGCCCACCACGGCCAGGGAGTTGCGCAGCACGATGACCTGCGCCGGGGCGAACAGCGGGCCGTAATTCGCCGGCGACAGGGTCACGTCAGCTGACATCGCGCGGGCCAGGATCGGCAGCGCCGCCTGCTCCCACCAGAGCGAGGAGAAGAATCCGTTGCGGTAGTCCATCAGGTGCAGCCGCACCCGCTCGTCGATAGTTCCGAACAGGTGGAACTGGTCGCGGTGCAGGAACAGGTGCAGTTCCAGTTCCGGGTCGTTGGCGAGCAACGGCAGGATGTTCTTCAGATAGGTGACGCCGCCGCCGCTCTTGGCGTGAATGCCGTTGATCAGCACCCGCAGTTTCTTGCTGTGCAGGAAATCGTTTTTCATGGTCAGGGCCGCTTGCGTTGCTCGCGGGAGTTTCTTTCAACGCGCCTTGCCGATCAAACTGTTTGTCCGCAAGGCCGGGCGGCATAGGATCGGGCTGCAATGGAAAGCACGGCCGCCCCGCTACCTGTAATTGTCTATCGCCGCGGAAGCATCGGCGACGGAATCGTCAGCCTACCCGTGCTCCGGGAAGTACGCCGCCGCCATGCCGGGGCGCGGATCATCCTGTTGTCCAACCGGCCGGTTGCAGAGGTCGCCGCCCCGATGCGCGACCTGCTGGCCGGCGAGAACCTCGTCGATGATGATATCGAGTATCCCCCGGGCGGACTCGGCGCGGCGGCGGCATGGGCACTGGCCAGGCGAATCCGCGAAAGCGGTGCGGACAGGATGTACTATCTCAGCGAGCCCTCGGGCATCGCCCAGGCGCTGCGCGACGGCATTTTCTTCCGCCTGCTCTGCGGTCTTGCCGTGACCGGTCTGCCCCTCGCTGCCGACAGCCGCCGCTACCGTCGCCTCGATGACGGGTTGTGGGAGTCGGAAAGCGCGCGGCTGGCACGCGTCTGCGGTTTCGTTCTCTCCGGTTCCGCCGCCATGCCGGGAATCAACCCCTCGGCGGGGGAGCGCGTCGCCATGCGGGACATCCTGGCGGCGGAGGGCGTCACCGGTCGCTTCATCGCCTTCGCGCCGGCCGGCAAGACCGCCGACAAGGACTGGGGAGACGACCGCTGGCGGAAGGTGCTGGGCCGGTTGTCGCAAGCGGTGTCCGATGCCGGCCTGGTGCTGATCGGGGCGGCCGCCGACAAGGACCGGCTCGCCGCTCTGGCCGGGGACTGGACCGGCCCGGTCGCCAATCTCTGCGGGCGCGCCAGCCCCCGCGACTCGGCAACGGCGATGCAGGGGGCCATCCTGTTTCTCGGCGTCGACAGCGGGCCGATGCATCTCGCGGCGGCCGTCGGGGTGCCCTGCGTCGCGGTGTTTGCCGCCCGGGCCAGACCCGGCGTCTGGTTTCCCGCGGGGACCGGCCATCGCATCCACTATCCGCTGGACCTCGCGGAGAGCATCCCGGACCGGCCGGGCGCCTGGGACGGCGGAGAGTCGATCCGCAGGATCGACGTGGAGACGGTTGCGGCATCGGCCCTCGACCTGCTTGCCGGGGCGGCACGGCGATGAGGCTCGTCTTCGTCAATCACTGCCATCCCGAAACGCCGCATGTCTGCGCCATCCGGATGCGCGAGTTCGCTGCCGCCATGGCGGGGCGCGGGCACCAGGTGGTGCTCGTGACCTCAAGCCTCGGCGACCGGCCGGGAACGGGTCTGCCCGGGAATCTCGGCGCGGCGCTGGCGGCTCACGACTGGACCCGGCCCTTCCTGCTGGAAACGCCGCCGTCGGGATTTTCCGCAATTGCACGGGCACGGCAGCACGGCATCGGCTACGGCATCGGCAAGGTGTTGCTGGCGGCGTCCTATTTCTGCGGGTCCGGCGTCTATCCGGACTGGCGCGCGGCTGTCCGGCCCCATCTGCAGATACTGGCGCGCGGATTTCGGCCGGAGGCCGTGTGGGGCACCTTCGGCAACACCTCCAGTTGGGTGATCGCGCGCGATATCGCGCGGGCGGCCGGCTGCCCCTGGGTCGCGGATCTGAAGGACCATTGGGAGAGCTTCATTCCACGCCAGTTCAGGTCCCTGCTTGCCGGCCGGTTTGCCGATGCCGCGGCGATGACCGCTTTCTCCGGGGAGCACCGCGATACCGTACAACGCTGGTTTGACCGGGATGCCGCCGTTGTCTACAGCGGTGTCGATCCCGCCCTGTTCAGGACGGTGGCAGCACCCGGCGGCGATGTGGTCACCCTGACCGGGGCGATCTATGACCGCGCCAGCCTGGATGGCCTGATCGGCGGTATCCGGTTCTTCGCGGAGAGCCTCCCGGAGATGCGCCGGGCGAAACTGCTCTTCCGCTATGCCGGCCACGACAGGGCCGAGGTCGAGGCCGCGTCAGCAGCTCTAGACGGTCTCGTCGCATGCGATATCCGGGGTCAGCAACCGTTGGCGGACTGGGCGGGCATTCTCTCTGGCGCCCGGGTGAATTGCTATGTGAAGAGCGGCGTGACCTTTCACCACAAGCTGTTCGACCTGCTGGCGGCAGGCGCTCCTGTGCTGACCCTGCCGCCTGAAACCGGGGAGGCAATGGAGATCGCCGACGCGGTTGATGGTACGCTGCTCGGCGCGCATGACCCGGCGGGGGTAGCCGATATCCTGAAGCGGGTTGTCGGCGAACCGGCAGGGCGGAACGAAGCGGCGGCGGACAGCCTGTCCTGGGCCGGCCGGGCCGGTGCGCTCGAAGCCGTGCTGCAGAGCGTGATCGGGGAGGCGGCATGAAGATATCGGTTGCCGTTCATGGCCGGTTCCATGGCTTCGACCTGGCGTCGGAGCTTTTCCGGCAAGGCCTGCTCGATCGCCTCTACACGACCTACCCCGCCGGAATCGCCCGGCGGTTCCTGCCGGCAGGGATCGATCTCCATACCCGTCCGCTGCTTGAAGGAATCCGGCGGCTGCACGAGGGATTGCGGCTGCCCGGCCGCAGCGACGCGATCATCGCCCGGCAGTTCGCGCGATGGGTCGCCGGCCGGCTTCCGGCTTCCGGCGACCTGCTCGTCGGCTGGAGTTCGGCGACGCTGGAAGCCATTGCCCCGGCGAAGGCGCGCGGCATGAAGGTCGTGCTGGAGCGCGGCTCCACCCATATCGGCCACCAGCAGGACCTGCTGCGCGACGCCTTTGCCGAATGGGGTGAGGAGCATATCGGGGCGCAGGCGGAAATCGTTGAGCGTGAACTGGCGGAATACGATCAGGCCGATGCGATCGCGGTGCCGACCGGCATCGCCGCGGAGAGCTTCATCGCGCGGGGTATCGAACCGTCGCGGCTGATCGTCAATCCCTACGGCGTGTCGCTCGCGGACTTTGCCCCGCCACCGGGCGGCCGTGCGGTGAATGATCGTCCCCGTATCCTGTTCGCCGGCCGGCTCGGCATCCGCAAGGGGCTGCCCTGGTTGCTCGAGGCTTTCGCGCCCTTTGCCAAAGCGGCCGAACTACGCCTTGCCGGAGCCGAAGAACCGGAGACGGCATCGCTCCTCGCCCGGTTGCCGATGCAGGGCGTCACCCGTCTCGGCGCGCTGCCCCGTGCGGCGCTCGTCGCGGAGATGCAGGCGGCGGACCTGTTCTGCCTGCCGAGCCTGGAGGAGGGATTGCCGCTGGCGTTGCTGCAGGCGCTGGCGACCGGCCTGCCGGCGATCGCCAGCCGCGAGACCGGCGCCGAAACCGTTTTCGCCGGCGGCGACGCCGGCCGCATCGTGCCGGCGCGCGACCGGGCGGCGTTGACGGCGGCGATCGGTGCCATGATTTCCGACCGTGCCGCGCTCGTTCAGCAGGGCGAAACGGCCCGCGCGGCGGTTTCCGCAGGCTTCTCGCTGGCGGATTACGGTGCCCGGGCGGTTGACGGTTACCGTCGCCTCCGCGGCGGGGAGGCCAGGTGATGATCGACCGCGCCGTCATCCTGCTGCTGCGGGTCGTCGCCTGTATTGCGCCGGTGCTGGCCGTGCTTGCCCCGAAGGCGATGGCGCCGGTGTTCCTGGTGACCGCGCTCGGCGCGCTCGCCGTTACTTTCAGGGAATGGCGGAACATCCCGTTGCGATTTTGGCCGGTGGTTTCCTGGCTGGCGGCGTTCGTGCTCTGGAGTGCCGCGATGTCGGTTCTCGCACTGGATCCGGCGGGGGCGCTGCGCCTTGCGGCGACGCTGGCCGGCCTGTTCCTCGGCGGACTGGTGCTGGCGGCCGCGAAACGTCCGATGGCGACGCGCGACCCCGATCTTCTCCCCTGGCTGGCGGCGGGCCTGCTGCTGGCGCTGATGCTGCTGGTCTTCGAGCTGGTCTCCGGCTACGCCGCGACCCGGCTGGTCCGGGGGCTGGGCTGGGAGGACATCGCCGCCCATTCTTCCGGCGGGCTCAATATCGCGTCCTATGTCAAGAACGGGATTGTCGCCGCGATCCTGATCTTTTTCCCGGTCGCGGGTTGGCTTTGGGCGAACGGCCGCCGGCTCACTGCCGTATTGTTCGCACTTGTCCTGGTTGCCGTCGCCGTCCGCAGCGGCAGCAACACCGCGCTTGCAGCCCTTGCCATCGGGTTGACGGCCGCCCTGGCGGGGGCGCTGACGCCGCGCCTGTTGCGATGGATTGCGGGCCTGACCGTACTGTTTGTCGTCACCGCGCCGCTGCTCTTCGCAGCACTGGTCAATACCCTGCCGCTGGCGCCGGAAGCCGGCTGGAGCAGCCGCCTGCCGCCATCCTTCGTCGGGCGGCTGGTTATCTGGGATTTCGCGGTCGAGAAGATCGCTGAACGACCGGTCGTTGGGTATGGCCTCGATGCCGCCAGGCGGCTGCCGGGCGGCGACGAGAAGGTCGACGTGATGTATATCGACCCGGCCGGCCGGGAACGCCTCCGGTTCCGGGATTTCAGGATGCCGCTGCACCCGCACAACCAGGTGCTGCAGGTCTGGATCGAACTCGGCGCCGTTGGCGCCCTGCTCGCGGCCGGCTTCCTTGGTGCGATACTGGCGGCCATCTGCCGGCTTGGCGCGGCCGACCGGGCCGTCGCCGCCGGCAGCTTCTACGCCGCCTTCACCTTCGCCTGCTCCAGTTTCGGCGCCTGGCAGAACTGGTGGCTCGGCCTCGTCATGCTGGTGCTGTTCTGGTCGATGCCGCCCGGGAGCGGGCAAGAAAAAAGGCCGCACCGGTAGCCGGCACGGCCAGTTTCACGTCGTTGCTGCGGTCGAAATCAGAAATTCATCGCCCGGTTGGCCCGTTCGCGGTTGCGCTCGCGGTCCTTCTTCGAGCTCGGCGCCTGGTAGGCCATTTGCATATGTCCTTCGCAATAGGACTGGCCGGTCTCCGACGGCTTGCCGCAGAAACGGAAACCCGGCGTCGCCGGATCGCCGATCGGCCATTTGCACATGCGCTCCGTAAGATCGATCAGCTTGACGCCGATCGGTTCCACCGGCGCCGGCTTCGGCTGGCGCTTGATCGGCGAGGGACGCGAGGCGAGACCGAGACGGTGGGCCTTGCCGATCACCGCGTTGCGGGTCACGTCGCCGAGAAGAACCGAAATTTCGCTGGCACTCTTGCCCTCGCGCCACAGTTTCGTCAGCGTTTCGACTTTCTCGTCGGTCCAGGCCATTATTCTCCCCTTTTTCTCTGGCGAAACTCACAAGATGTAGTCGGACTATATCGACGCCCCACTATATAGGCTAGGCCACGGGGGGCAGAAAGTTGTGGATAATCACCCCTGCCGGACCGCGGAATCGGGACAGACGACGTCGTTTCCGGCACTTTTCCGGGGCTCCGGGAGGGTATAGAAATGGTCCGGAAATTGTCTTGCGGAGCACGATCATGGCCCAGCTCGTCATCACCTTCTGGCGCGACATCCCGTCCATGGTCGAGGCCCGCCGAGGCCGCAAGGACCGGGCCAAGCGGATGCTGCCCGACCGCTTCCAGGAAGCCATCGACCGCGCGGCGATGCGGACCGGCGCCGGCGGCGCGGACGACTATCTCGCGGACTGGCGCAAGGCCGAACCGGAGGAATGCGGCGAGGACCTCGAAGCCGAGGCAGACCGGGCGGCCGCCGATCTCGATGCCGCCTATGACGAGGCCCGGCTCAAGGCCCTGGTCGGGGCGGGCGGCAAGGAAGCCTGATGCGGGCCGGTCAGATCCTGAGGCCCATCAGGCCGGTCGCCATCGCCAGGATGGCGAGGACGGAGAGGTATTTGCGCAGCCGGCCGTACCAGACCGGGAATTCCCCGCGCCGTGCCGTCTGGATGTCGGCGATGGCGACCACGCCGTGGGCGATGATCAGCATCACCAGGCCGTAGAGCGGGTTCATCAGGGTGGCGACCCAGGCGACGATCGAGGGCGCGACGCTGAAGCCGAGCCGCGTCCAGGTGGCGTCATCGCCGCTTTCCGCCGTCGAGCCCCGCAGGATGGCGCCCCAATGCATGGCGCCGAGGAAAGCGAGGATCACCGCACCGTAGCCGATCAGCGCGAAAGCCATGTCGAAGGAGGAATAGAATCCGGGCCGCAGCCCCGGCAGCCAGATCGCCGCCGCGCAATACCAGAACGGAATCAGCCCGGCGACACCGAGGACAAGGGCGGGCAATGGCATATGCCGCATGGCGGGATCAGGAATCCGTGCCGGCCGGTTCCGGCTGGTCGAGGAAGGCGCGGGCTTTCGCATAATGCTCTTTGGTCATGTAGGCGCGCGCCATCGTGAGCGCGGCGGCGAAGATGGCGGCATCGTCGGTGAAACCGGGGATCAGGATGTCGGGGATGACGTCGGTCGGGGTGATGAAATAGACCAGTGCGCCGAAGATCACGGCTTTTGCCTTGGTCGGCGTTCGCGGGTCCATGGCGCAGTAATAGGCCGCGACCGCATCGTCGGCGAAGGGGATGCGGCCGATATTGCGCCGAAGCTTGCGCCAGAAACCGTCCTCGACGATTTCGGCATCGCTGCGCAGCTTCTCGAGGTCGAACGGTTCATCGCTCATGGGCGCTATATGGTCCGGTGGCCGGGGCATGGCAATCCCTCTCACCCTCTGATATAGACCCCGGCGAAACGGGGTGATCCAACCAGTTCGGGAGTTCGAGATGGAAATCAGGGGAATGGCCGCAATCGTCACGGGCGGCGCGTCGGGTCTTGGCGCCGGCATGGCGAAGGCGCTGGCGGATGGCGGCGCGAAGGTTGCGCTGTTCGATCTCAACGCGGAGAAGGGCGAGGCCCATGCCGCGGATATCGGCGGCATCTTCTGCCCGTGCGACGTCACCGACGAGGCCAGCGTCACCGCGGCGCTCGACAAGGCGGCCGCCGCCCACGGCGAGGCACGGATCTGCGTCAATGTCGCCGGCATCAACATTCCCGGCCTCTCCGTCGGGCGCAAGGGCGCCTACGCCATCGAGAAGTTCGCCAAGGTCATCCAGGTCAACCTGATCGGTTCCTACAATGTCGCGCGCCTCGCGGCGGCCCGCATGGCGGATCTCGAGCCGATGCAGGATGGCGAACGCGGCTTCATTTCCTTCACCTCTTCGGTTGCCGCCTTCGACGGCCAGATGGGCCAGACCGCCTATGCCGCTTCCAAGGCCGGCCTCGCCGGCATGACCCTGCCGATGGCGCGCGACCTGGCGCGTACCGGTATCCGGGTGATGACCATCGCACCCGGCCTGTTCGCGACGCCGATGATGTTCGACCTGCCGCCGGAAGTGCAGGACGCGCTCGGCGCCTCGGTACCGTTCCCGTCCCGTCTCGGCTCGACCGAGGAATATGCCTCGCTGATCCTCGAGATGATCCGCAACCGGATGCTGAACGGCGAAACGATCCGGCTTGACGGCGCGCTCCGCCTGCCGCCGAAATAGGCTCGTTCAGTCCGGGTTGCTGAGCACGCGGCGGATCTCCCGGTCGCGACCGCGCGCCAGCGGCGCCAGCCCGGCATCGACGGCCGCGATATGGTCGACCCACCAGGACCGCAGAAACCGGCGGTATCGCACGAGCGATTCGGCATCCCGCCGTTCGCTGAGGATGGCCGCCTCCGTCGACAGCTCGCCGGTGAAATGACGGAACCGCAGACGCCAGCCCTCCATATCCGGGAAGGCGCAGACCTCCATCACCACTTCCAGCCGTTCGAGGCAGTAGCGCGCATGCTCGACGGCCTCGCCGGCCACGCTGGGCGTTTCCACATCGTCGGCGGACAGCTGTGCCAGCCGGTTGACGATGCCGGCCATCGCCTGGTTGTCGCGATCGAACGGATCGATGCCGGTGCGCAGTTCCTCTGTCCAGATCAGGACATCGCTATTGCCGGCGAGCGGCAATTCGAACCAGAAGGTACTGCCGGTCCCGGCCTCGCTGGTGAAGCCGGTCTGCCCGGCCAGCTGCTCGATCAGCATCCGGGTGACCGAGAGCCCGATTCCGGCGCCCTCCCGCGACAGCATCGGGTTGGCGCCGACCCGGTGGAACATGCGGAAGATCCCGGCATGTTCTGCAGGCGGGATGCCGATCCCGGTATCCCGGACCGAAATCCGCAGGAATCCGTTCGGCATCGCACCACCGTCGATTTCCACGGAACCGCCTTCGAGATTGTACTTGATGGCATTGGACAACAGGTTCAGCAGGCATTGCTTGAAGCGCAGCCGGTCGGTATCGATCTCGAGTGGATCGCCGGCGGATACCCGATCCGAAATGGCGATGTTCCGCCTGTCGGCCAGCGTGTGCACCAGGTCAACGCATTCCCGGACGATATCGTTGACCGTCACACGTTCGATGGTGTGGGGCACCTGCTCGGCCTCGATGCGCGCAAGGTCGAGGATATCGTTGACCAGTTCCAGCAGGTGCGACCCTCCCTTGAGGATCGAATGGATGCTGTCCCGCTGAATCGGTCCCAGTGGCTCCCGCCGGTCGAGATCCATCATCTGGGCGAAACCGAGGATGGCGTTCAGGGGCGTGCGCAGCTCGTGGCTCATGCTGGCAAGGAACTCCGACTTGGCCTTGTTCGCTTCCTCCGCCGTCTTTACCGCCTGCAGAAGCTGCCGGTCCTTGGCGCGCCGGTCGGTGATGTCGGTGGCAATGGCGACGAATACCGGCCTGTCGGATTCCCGGATCAGCTCGACCCGTACATCGACCGGGTATTCCGTCCCGTCGCGACGCTGCAGGGACGCCTCGTAGGATACCGACGACCGCCGGCCGTCCCGCAAGGGTGCGATGAGCGCGGCGAAGCTGGCGCCGGTCATCTCCGGGTGAATGTCGACCGGCGTCATGTCGGCAAGCTCCTCGACATCATAGCCGAGATTTTCCCGGGCGCCCTCGTTTGCCGCCACGAAACGGAGGCTGTCGGGGTCGAACAGCAGGATCTCGTTGAACGACCGTTCGAGAATCCGCCCGAGCCGCATGGTGGCGGCTTCCGCCTGCTTGCGGTGGTCGATGTCGATCATCATGCCGACCGTGCGCACCGGGTTGCCGGCCGCGTCGAACACGCAATGTCCGCGCGATTCGAACCAGCGATAGCTGCCGTCTCGCAGCCGGTAGCGGTGTTCATTGTGGTAGCGGTAGTCGGGATCCGTCTTCATGGCCGCGATCTCTGCCATGAAGACGTCCTGCTCGTCGGGATGGACGATGCTGCAGATGGTGTTGCGCAGGACCTCGGCGAACTCTTCCTCGCTGTAGCCGAGCATCTCCCACAGATAGGGGGAACAATAGAGCTTGTCGGCGGTGATGTCCCAGTCCCAGATCGCGGCCTGCCTGACGGCAAGCTGGAATCGCTCCTCGCTTTCGCGCAGCGCCTGCTCCGCGGCAATCCGGTCTGAAATGTCGCGGGTGATTCCTTCGATGCCGGCAAAATTGCCGTCCGCATCGAACCGGGCGAAGGCCCGGGTGGCCAGGGTGACCGTGTGTCCCGCCTTGTGGCGCAGGTCGGCCTCGATCATGACCGGCTTGCCGTTGCCGGCGAGCACCGCCTCCACCAGCTTCGAGCGCTGTTCCGGCGAGACGTAGAAATCGGCAAGGTTGCGGCCGACGATCTCCTCGCGCCGGTAGCCCAGCAGGTCATGGCATGACGGCGATGCCAGGATCACCCGACCCGTCGCATCGGTACGGTAGAACGGGTCCGGCATCTTCTCGATGATCTCGCGGAACTCCCGCTCGCTGGCTTCGAGGCTGGCGGTTTGCCGGGCGACTTCACGCTTCAGCAGGAAGGCTATCCCGGCGGCGAGGGAGAACAGGACCGCCACCCCGCCGATGATGCCGTAGAGCCAGAGCGGCACCGCGGCACCGCGCTGCGAGCCGAACACCTCGGCGAGGTGGGTTTGCAGCCGGGGGTCGGCACCGGTCTTGCCGGCGGCAAGATAGGTGTCGATGGCGTCGAGGAAACGTGGGTCACCGCCTTTCGGTCCCGCGAATCTGACTTCTACCGGGTTGTAGACGATGGCGGTTTCCGTCACCCGGAAGCCGGGTGAATAGAGCAGTCCGTACAGCCGGCTGACAGCGGCGGCTTCGGCCCGTCCGTCCTCGACAGCCGCGAGCGCATCGCGGTAGCTGACCGTCTCGACGGTCTCGATCGACAATCCGAAGCGACCGACGAGGTCGAGCAATTCCTGGGCATGGATGGTGCCCGTCACCACGGCTACCCGGATATCGTCGATGTCGGTGATCGAATCGATGACCACGCCGGGCTGCCGGTACAGAACGCCCCAGTTGCTGACAAGTGTCTGCGCCGTGAACTCGAACCGCTGCGCGCGTTCATCGGAATAGGCGATGCCGACCAGCACATCGATTTCCTGCCGGTCGAGCTTCTCGAGGAGCGCCGGAAAACTGTCTGTGACGAAATCCAGGCGCCAGTTGCGGTC
>JAVKCR010000527.1:0-10372 GCA_040222645.1 Rhodospirillales bacterium | reverse complement strand
CTCTATGCAGGCAAGCTGAGCCGGCGCAAGCATCCGGACGTGCTGCTGGCCGCCTGGCAGCAGGCGGACTGGCAGGGATCCCGACCGGCGCTGCTGTTCGTCGGCGACGGCGAGATGGCGGCCGAACTCCGGCAATCGTCGGAGGGGCTGGAGGATGTCGTCTTCGCCGGGTTCCGCAACCAGGGCGAACTGCCCGGCTTCTATGCGCTCGCCGATATCTTCGTCCTCGCCGCCTCGACGGAGGCCTGGGGTCTTGCGATCAACGAGGCGATGGCCTGCGGCACCGGCGTGATCGCCTCGACCGAATGCGGAGCGGCAGCAGACCTTGTCGGTCCCGATACCGGCTACGCGGTCAGGCCTGACGATGCCGCCGCCCTTGCGTACATCCTGCCGTTCGCCATCGACCGGGCGGCCGAACTCGGCGACGGCGCCCGTCGCCGCATTGCCGGATGGAACTTCACCGCCGATATCGCCGGGCTGAAACAGGCGCTGGAGATAGTCGCATGACGGCACTCGACATCCTGTTCGTGGCCGAACTGGTGCCGGGATCGCGCAGCTGGCAGCGCGTCGCGGCGCTGCAACGGCTCGGTCACCGGGTCACCACCCTGTCACTCGTCCCGGATGACGCCAGCTACGAGATGAAACCGGGGCTGGTCGACCGGATCCGCCATCGCCTCCGCCTGCCCGCCGACAGGGTGGGCGCCAATCGCAGGATCCTCGCCCTGGCGGAGGAGCAGCCCTTCGATGCGGCCTGGTTCGAGCGGGCGACAACCATTACCGGAACGACGCTCACCCGGCTGAAGCAACGCCACCCGGACTGCCGCAGGATCTGGTATGCCGAGGACGACATGATGAACCCGGCGCACCGCAGCCGCCAGGTCACCGGCGCCATCCCGCATTACGATCTCTGGAGCACCACGAAATCCTTCAACGCCCGGCCGGAGGAAATCCCCGCGCTCGGCGCCCGGAAAGTGCTGTTCGTCAACAACGCCTTCGACGCTTCGGCGCATTGCCCGATCGAACTCGACGATCAAGCCCGCGCGGCTTTCAGCGCCGATATCTCCTTCGTCGGCACCTTCGAGCGACCGCGGGCGGAAACCCTGCGCCGCCTTGCGGAATCCGGCCTCTCGGTCCGGGTATGGGGCAATGGCTGGGAGCGGATGGCCGCCCCGCCGCCCGGTCTCGACATCGCCTTCCGGCCGGTCTACGGCGACGATTACCGCCGGGCCGTTGCCGCCTCCGCGATCAACCTCTGTTTCCTCCGCAAGGGCAACCGCGATCTGCAGACCTGCCGGTCGTTCGAGATTCCCGCCATCGGGGGGTTCATGCTTCATGAAGCCTCACCGGAGATGGAGGCGATCCTCGCACCGGACAGGGAAGCCGGCTATTTCAGCCGGGACGAGGAATTGCCGGAACTCTGCCGCCGCTGGATAGCCGATGCGGATCGGCGTAAGAAGGTGGCAGCCGCCGGCCACGGGAAGCTTCTCAGCGGCGGGCATGAACATGCCGACCGGCTCCGGCAGATCCTTGAAACAGCACTCGCCGACGATCCCGCATGAAAGTTCTCGTCAACGCCCTGTCCGCCAAGAAAGGCGGCATCGTCACCTACACCAAGAACCTGCTGACCTCCCTGGACGAGGCCGGCATCGACGCCACCGTCGCGGTGCCGCCGGAATTCGTTCATCCGCTGGAACAGCGGCTGATGAAGATCGACACCAGCGGTTTCTCGCCCGGACGGCGGTTCCTCTGGGAGCAGATCGCCTGGCGCTCGATCGTCAAGCGGCACGCACCGGATATCCTGTTCTCCTCGGCGAATTTCGGCCTGCTGAACAGCCCGGCGAAGCAGGTTCTGCTGCTCCGCGAAGGGGGATTGTTCGACCCCTCCTATCTGGCCAACATGGCGCCGACCCAGGGTGTCTACAACTCGCTCAACCGGTCGATACGGCGCAGGCTCATGCTTGCATCTGCATTGCGGTCAGACCAGATCATCACGCCGACCGAAACCATGCGCGACCTGGTCGGCCTCTGGCTGCCCAAGGCAAAGGAAAAATGCGTCGTCAATCCGTACGGCACGCTGAACGAAGCCTTCGCGCCGACCTCCGACCGCCGGCAATGGGCCGAAGATGGCACGATCCGGCTGCTTTACGTGTCAGTCTACTACCCGCACAAGGTGCCCTACCAGGTCTGCGAAGCGATCGACCGCATAAACCGGGAAGGCCTGAAGGCGACCGGCACCATCACCATGACGCTGAAGGAAATGTCGGAGATGTCCGGCGGCAGCCTGGATCTGGAGGTTGTCGCCGACGCCGAACGCCGTGGCATCGTCACCCTTGGCCACCACGAGTACGGCGACCTTCCGAAACTCTATCGCTCACACGATGTCTTCGTCTTTCCGTCGGTTTCGGAAACCTTCGGGCACCCGATGGCCGAAGCCATGAGTTCCGGCCTGCCGGTGATCGTGGCCGATACCCAGGTCAACCGCGAGATATGCGGCGACGCCGCTCTCTATGCGCGGCCCTATTCGGTGGAGGATATTGCCCGGCAGGTGAACCGGCTGCATGGTGACCTGACACTGCGCCTCGAATTGTCGGCCCGTGCGCGGGAACGCACCCTCAACCGCTATGGCTGGCAGGACCATATCGATCGCCTGCTTGCCGCCTTCAACGAGATCACCGCATGATTCCGGCCGCTAGACAGTTTGCCCTGCCGGCGCTGTTCGTTGTGCTTACCCTGACATTGCTGGCCGGCAAGGACGTCTTCCTGCTGAAGGGCAACCCCTTCAACATGGCGGCGGAGTATGACGAGATCGCCTACTTCTGCGGCAATATACCGGAATGCCTGCGCATCGGATCGGCCTGGTCCTGGAAGGTCATAGCCGAGTTTTTCGCCTCGGCGTCGCTGTTCCTGTTCACCTATGACCTGCCGGGTCTCGAGGTCAATCCGGACGATGTCTACATCGCCAATGCGATGGCCGTGTCGGCGGTTCTGCACCGCCTGCTGGCGCTGGCGCCAATGCTCTATGCGATCACCGCGCTGACATCCGACCGCCGGGCCGCGACGGTCATGATGGTCGCGATCTTTGCCGCGATGTTCGGATGGAGCGAAGCCCTCTACGGCCCGATGATCGGCTTCTTCCGGCTGTTCGCGGACTGGCCGGTCTATTACTGGGACTTCGCGATGATGCTCCGGTTCTACGACTACATGTCGGCCGGGTTCCTGTTCCTGCTGCTGGCCCGACTGTCTCGCGAAACCTTTCCCACGCTTGCCGAACTGGCCGTGCTGACCGTCGCAGGCCAGCTGCTGTTCGAGAATCTCGGCATCGTCACCGGCATCGCGGCCTTCGTCGCCACGCTGCTTGCCGGACCGGCGGACGGGCGCCTGCGGCTCGCCTGCACCAGGATCGGCGCCTGCGCGGCAGCCTCGGCCGGTGCCATGGTGCTGTTGCTCGCGATCATCCAGATCCGGACCGGAAGCGGTGCGGTTGATCACACGGAAACACTAGGCGGCTATCTCGCCTCCTACGCGGACCTGGTCGCCAACAATATCCGCGCGCTGCCGATCATCACCGCCAATTTCATCAGCCTGCTGACCCTGCCGGTTGTCATCGGCGGCCTGGCAGGCGTACTGCTCCACAGGATCGAGAACATGGGAAGCGCCGCCGCGGGCAAGAGCGCCGCCGCGGCAGCCGGTATCGTCGCCGGCTTCGCCGTCACGTTGCTGATCGGCTTTTTCGTGAATTCCTATCTCTCGGAAACCGGACGCCAGACCTGGCCCTTCATCGTCATGGTGACGGTCGCGAGCGCGCTCGCTGCACGCTGGCTGGCGGCGCGCCGGGACGATGTCAGAGCGGCGCGATAATCGTCTTCACGAAGGGGTTGAGAACGTTGTCGCGCAGCGCGAGATCCTTGATCTGGCCAAGCGACGCCCAGACGAACATGCCGCCGAGCGTTTCCGGATCGAGCTCGCCGGGCTTCGTCAGGATCAGCCGGTTCGAGTTGCTCTTCTGCCAGAAGCGGCCGCCTTCCTCGTTGTGCTCGGCGGCATAGACCAGCTGGCAATCGGCTTCGCCGAGAAGATATTCCGATAGCGGCGGCTTCTTGCCCTTGTGGGCGCGGCGCAGATTGCTCCAGGTCGCCTGTGCCGAGGGCGCGAACTGCAGGATGCCAAGATTGCCGGGTTCGGCCTTGGCCTGCAGCAGGAAGCGGATCTCGCTGCCATCCGCCGATTCCTCGCAAAGCATCGCGAGCACGCCGCCTTCCGGCTGGGTATAGATCGGCTGGTCCCAGGACATCACCTCGCGCGTGCCCTGCGCCGTCACCCGCACGCCCGAGATGCCGAAGAACGGGCCGGATTCATGGGCAACGTCACCGGTCTGCGGATCGATCCTCCAGCCGCGCAGGCTGTTCAGCGGCACCAGTTCAGCGGCAAAGCCGGTCGTCGCACGCCAGTCCTCCAGCCACTCGACCAGCGGCGTACAATCGGTGGATTCCGTCTCGGCGCTCTTGCGCAGCTTCTCGCGGAACCAGGCAATGTCGTTCATGAGAAATCCTTAAGCAGGCCTGTCAGCACCTCGATCACCCGTTCCTGCTGGGCATCGGTCAGGCCGTGATACATCGGCAGCGAGAAAATCCGCTTCGCCGCAGCCTCCGCCACCGGAAAATCTCCTTCGGCATACCCCAGGTGCCTGTAGCCGCTCATGATATGGATCGGCCAAGGATAGCTGATATTGACGTGGATGTCGGCCTGGGCGAGCCCCTGCATGATCTCGTCGCGCCGGTCATGGGCGACCACGTAGAGATAGTAGGCGTGCCGGTTGCCCGGCGCTTCCACCGGCAGGTCGAGCCCGAGGCCGGCAAGCGCCGCGTCATAGCGGGCAGCCAGCTCCCGGCGGCGGTCGATCCAGCCGTCGAGATAGGCGAGCTTGACCTGCAGGATCGCCGCCTGGACCTCGTCGAGGCGGGAATTGTAACCGTGCTCGTCCGCATAATAGCGGCCCTTCATGCCGTACATGCGCAGCGACCGGAGCTTGTCGGCGAACGCCGCGTCCGAGCCCGTCACCATGCCGCCGTCGCCGTAGGCGCCGAGCAGCTTGGTCGGGTAGAACGAGAAAGCCGCGAGATCGCCGAAAGAGCCGGACTTGCGGCCATCGGTGGTCGTTCCGGTCGATTGCGCGCAATCCTCCAGCACCTTGAGACCGTGCTTCGCGGCGAGCGCGCGGATCGCCGCCATGTCGGCGTTCTGGCCGTAGAGATGCACTGGCAGGATGACCTTCGTCGCCGGCGTGATCGCCGCCTCGATCTTCGCCGGATCCATGAGCATGGTGCCGGGAAGCACATCGACGAAGCGCGCCCGCGCGCCGGCGGTCTCGATCGCCGAGACTGTCGGCACCGCGGTATTGGTCACCGTGATCACCTCGTCACCTGGCCCGACGTCGAGCGCCTTCAGCGCCAGCATCAGCGCGTCCGTGCCCGAATTGACGCCGACCCCTTGCGTGCAGCCGCTATAGGCCGCGAAATCCTGCTCGAAGGTTGAGACATGCTCGCCGAGGATCAGTCGCCCGGAGGCGAACACCTTTGCGACCGCCACCGCGATGTCGTCCTTAAGTTCGGCGTATTCGGGAAGATAGTCCCAGACCTGAATGCGGCTCATGCCGTGAATCCCATATCGAGGCGAAGCATATCCATGACCAGCGCGTCATAGCGCATGGCCTCCATCAGTTCGGCATGGTTGCCGTCGGCGAGCCGCGCCATCACGCGGGCGAAGAAGCCGGCGAAATTATCGCCTGCCCCGGTGGTGATCACCGACGGCTGGTTGGCGATGCGGACATCGAGGTCCATCGAGGCGCCCGGTGGCGGCGTATAGGCGCGGTCGAGATCGACCGACATGGCGGGACCGAAAACCGAGAGCCGGTTGCGGTATTCCGTGTCGTAGCCGATGAAGGCCGACAGCGCCCGGCCCTCTTGCCACGTCATCGTGACCAGCGCCGAGATATCGACTCCGTCGCGCCAGCCGAGCGGCCGGCAGCTGACCGAAACCGGGGCGCCGCCGAACAGGTGACGGCCGACCGCCACAGGATAGGGCGCGACATCGTTCACGGCACCGCCGCCCTGTTCCCGGTTGTAGCGGAAATTGCCCTCGGCTAGCGGCGGGAAGGAAAAGACGGTCTGCACCCGGGTTGCCCCGCCATTCTCGCGGGCGATCCGCTCAAGTTCCCGGAAGGACGGATGGTCGGCAAAGACGATGGCCTCGGCGAGCAGCAGGTCGCGGGCATCCGCGAGCGCCAGCATCTTCTCTGTGGCGGCCAGCGTCATGAAGGCCGGCTTGTCGACCACCACATGGCGGCCCGAGCGAAGGGCTGCCTCCGCCATCGGCAGATGCAGCGAGTTGATCAGCGAAACATAGACCAGTTCCGCCTCGCTCTTCTCCAGCGCCGTATCGTAACTGTCGAAGATCGCACCCCGGCGGTCTTCCGGCAGCACGTCGCCCGGCACCGGACGTCGCGACGCGATGTCGATGGTCTCGACCTCCGGCAGCGCCAGCAGGCCCGGAAAGGCCCGCCGGCGGGCAATCGAGGAACAGCCGAGCGTGAGAACCTTCATGCGTCGTCCCGCCGGTCGATGGCGCGCCGGACGTTGGATTGTGGCCGGCCGCTGACGGTGAGGTAAACCCTGCCGAGATATTCGCCGATCAGTCCGAGGATAATCATCTGCATGCCGAAGAACAGCAGCGCCACGCTCATGATCGAGGTCCAGCCGCTGACCGGCACGCCGAACAGGAAATATTCACCGAGCACCAGCAGCAGGCCGAGAAACCCGAAGCCGCTCATCCCGAGACCGAGCAGAGCGGAGACCCTGAGCGGCAAGGTCGAGAAATTCATCAGCACGATCAGCCAGAGCCGCACCAGCCGGCGCAAGGTGTAGTTCGACACACCTTCCTTCCGCGGCAGGTGGGCGACCTCGATACCCTCGACCCGTTTCGTGTACTGGAAGACGAGGCCGTCAACATAGGGATAGGGACCGTCATAGGCCGCGAGCGTCCGCGCGATATCGCCACGGATGCAGCGGAAGGAGGAGAGATAAAGCCCCTTCGGCTTGTCGAGCACCAGATCGGCGGTCAGGTTGGCCAGCCGGCTGCCGAGATTGCGGAACAGGGAATGCTGTTTCTTCTCCGCGAAGGTGCCGTAGACCACGTCGAGATCGCGGTCGGTCAGGGCGCGGTAAAGATTGAGCGCCTCTTCCGGCGGGTTCTGCAGGTCGTCGTCCATGGTGACGACCGCATCACCCCGGGTTTGGCGCAGCCCGGTCAGCACCGCGTTATGTTCGCCGTAATTGCGGCTGTGCAGCACCGCGCGCACCGGCGTCGATCGTTGCTCTCTGGCCAGCGCCTCGCAGACCGCCGCCGAATCGTCTGCCGAGCCGTCATCGACGAGGATGATCTCCTTGCCGCCCTCGACCTCCAGCGCATCCAACGCCTCGACCAGCGGGCCGATTGTGGCGGCGCCGTTGTAGACCGGAATAACAAAGCTGAGTGCGCAGGGTGCAGTCACGGAAGCGGCTCCGACCCGTCAGAATGCCTGTTCGGCGAGACGCAGCAGATACCGCCCGTCGTCCGACTTGGCAACATCGGAGGCCAAGTCGCGCAACTGGTCGTTCCCGATGAAGCCCTGCCGGAAGGCGATCTCCTCCGGGCATCCGATCTTCAGACCTGTGCGCTTCTCGATCACCTTCACGAACTCGCCGGCCTCGAGCAGGGAATCGGGCAGGCCGCTGTCGAGCCAGGCGGTGCCGCGGCCGAACAGTTCCACATCAAGGTCGCCTGCCTCGACCAGCTGGCGGTTGATATCGGTTATCTCCAGCTCTCCCCGGGCCGACGGCGTCAGCCGCATCGCCCGGTCTGCCACATCGGCGCGGTAGAAATAGAGACCCGGCACGGCCCAGTTCGAGATCAGTTCCGCCGGCTTCTCGATGATGTCGACCACATTCCGGTCGGCATCGAGTTTCACCACCCCGAATTCCTCCGGGCGATCGACCCAGTAGCCGAACACGGTATTGCGCTCGACCGCACCGGAAATTCGCGAGAGCACGATCGAGAGGTCGTTGGCGTAGAACAGGTTATCGCCGAGGATCAGGGTGAAGGGATCATCACCGATGAAGTCGCGCCCAAGGATCAACGCCTCCGCGATGCCGCGGGGCGATGCCTGCTCCACATATTCCAGCCGCATGCCCCAGCGCGCGCCGTCGCCGAGCATGCGGCGGAACATCGGCAGCGCGTCCGGCGAGGAAATGATCATGATCTCGCGGATGCCGGCCAGCATCAAAGTCGAGAGCGGGTAGTAGATCATCGGCTTGTCGTAGACCGGCAGCATCTGCTTCGAGATCGCCGCGGTCAGCGGCCAGAGCCGGGTGCCGGCGCCGCCGGCGAGGATGATGCCGCGCCGTGTACTCATCTCGAGCCTCCCGCTGCCTTGCCGAGGCCAATGCGCGCCGCGCCCTGGCCGGCGGCCCGGATCGCCAACCACCAGTCGCGGTTCTCAAGGTACCAGCGGATCGTGTCGCGAATGCCGGTTTCAAAATCGCGGGACGGCTGCCAGCCGGTGGCGCCGGTCAGGCGCGCATGGTCGATGGCATAGCGGAAATCATGGCCGGGACGGTCGGGGACGAAGGTGATCAGCCGCGCATGCGGGCCATCACCCGATGGCGCGAGGTCGTCGAGCACGGCGCAGAGCGTCTCGACCGTCTCCAGGTTGGTCTTCTCCGCGTCGCCGCCGATCAGGTAGGTCTCCCCCGGTATGCCTTGGGCCGCGATGGTCAGCAGCGCCGCGATATGGTCTTCGACGTAAAGCCAGTCGCGGATGTTCGAGCCATCGCCGTAGACCGGTATCGGCCGGCCATCGAGGATCGCCGCGATGACATGCGGGATCAGCTTCTCCGGATGCTGGAAGGGACCGTAATTGTTGGAGCAATTGCCGATCAGCGTCGGCAGCCCGTAGGTGCGGTTCCAGGCCCGCACCAGCCCGTCGGCGGCCGCCTTGCTGGCGGAATAGGGAGAATTGGGGCGATGCGGCGAGTCTTCCGTGAAGAATCCGTCCGGACCGAGCGCGCCATAGACCTCGTCGGTCGAGACATGCAGGAAGCGGAAACCGGTCGCGGCATCACCGCTGAGTCCGCGCCAGTAGGCCAGCGCCGTATCGAGCAGGGTCGCGGTGCCGACCACGTTGGTGTCGATGAAGGCGGCCGGACCGTCGATGGAACGGTCGACATGGCTTTCGGCGGCGAAATGCATGACGAGATCCGGCCGGAAATCGGCGAAGGCCGCACCGAGCGCCGCGCCGTCCCGGATATCCGCCCTGAGGAACCTGTAGCCAGGCCGGTCGGCGACCGATGCCACAGTCGACAGATCGCCGGCATAGGTCAGCGCATCGAGATTGAGCACCTCTGCTCCGTCCGTAACCAGGCGCCGCACCGCCGCCGAGCCAATGAACCCGGCGCCGCCCGTGACCAGCACCCGCCGGCCGGCCATGAACGGCATCTGGACCGACGTCATGCCTTGGCGCCCCCTGCGCCGGCCAGCACCGGCAGGAGAACCTCCGTCTTGTCCTGCTTGCCGATCACCGCGGCCGCAGCGGAATCGACCCTGGGCGGGCGCATCCAGCGGAAAGTCTCGATGGCATCGCAATTGCCGCAGATATGGCTCCAGTCCGGTGCCGCGGCGCCGCAGTTCGAGCAGACCCAGACTTCCGGCACAGGCGCATCGGCGGCTTTCATCAGCCAGTCATGAGCGGCGGCGAGATCCTGTTTCTCGGCCTCCTCGATGCGCGCCATCATGCGGTAGGCGCGGATATCGCCACCGGCATCCAGCACCGGTTGCAGCCGGCCGCGCGCCTCGCCCCACAGCCCGGCCTCGATGGCGGCGGCGGCGGCGGCGATGCGGCTCTCGCGGTGATCGCGGTTGGCGGCGGCCAGGGTCTCAACGGCGCGCATGCGCGACAACGCGTCCTCCGCACCCGCTGCCGACATCCAGGATTCCACCAGGGCGGGATGCGGGTTCGCCGACCAGGCCTTCTCGATCAGGCTCTTCGCCTGGCGCTGACGGCCGGCGGCGGTCAGCAGGCGCGCCGCGTTGACCGTCGCCGGCGAGAAGGTGAAGTCGGATTCCGCCGCCTTGCGGGCGAGCTTTGCCGCCTCGTCGCTGTCGCCGTTGCGTTCGGTTGCCAGTGCGCGCTCGTGCAACAGCACGGTATGGCGATAGGCGGCCTGCGTCTTGTCGATCAGTTTATGCTTCTCGGCGTTGCGGGCGACGGATTCCGCTTCGCTCCAGTCGCCGTTGCGCACCAGCAGGTCGTAATAGGTCGACGACAGCCAGTCGGAAGACG
>JAVKCR010000526.1:0-2849 GCA_040222645.1 Rhodospirillales bacterium | reverse complement strand
CACGCAGGAGGGCGGTCTTGCAACCGCCCTTGGTGGCGGCATAGGCGCGTGCGAGTTCCTCGATCGTCTCTTGCTGGAGATTGCGTTCCGCAAGCGGGAAGATGTCGCGCTCCTCTTCCTCCAGGTGGTGCAGCACGTCATGGGCGAGGCTGTCGAAAGCGTCCCACCAGTCGGTGCCGAACGACGGCATGCCGTCCATCATCTCAAGCAGCTTCTTGTGCTCGCCATGTTCCTCGACGGCATGCAGCGCCTCGCTGCCGAGGCTTTCCAGTTTCGCGAGATGGATGAACAGCACCCTTTGTTCCGCCTCGTGATGGACCAGGAGTTCCTGCGACAGCCGTCCGAAGGTCCGTGATATCTCGCGGGGTGTGGCGGCGCGGGCATGCCGGACCGAGGAAACCAGGTCACGCAGTTTCTCGTGATCCCGGACAAGCTGTTCGAACAGGTTCATCGGATCTTCCTTTCTTGCCTTGGCAGTTCCTATGGGAACGCCGTGAGGCAGGACTGGTTCCGCGCGGACAAGAAAACCGGAGGCATGACCCCCGGTTCTAATTATTGAAATCCTTCAGGTTTCCGAGCGACCGGAACATCTGGCCGATCTGCAGCTGGTAGGATCTTATCCGGCGGACGAGGTCCGGATGCTGCTCGATGTGAGCCTCATAGGCGCGGCGCCGGTCCCGGTCCATCCGCCCGTCGATATAGGCGTGGAGATCGTCTTCCGTCCATTTCTCCGATTTGCCTGACAACCTTCACCCGCACGAGTCTGATTTTCCCTATGCGGCATGAACGCTTTCGCCAAGGCCAAGTTCCCGATACCGGTTCGGACGCGGGGTGGCCATTTCCGCCTGGATCGTCCGCAGGCGCTCCCGCGCCCGGAACAGGCGGGACTTGACGGTGCCGACCTTGACGTCGAGCGTCTCGGCGGCTTCCTCGTAGGAGAAACCCTCCATGCCGATCAGGATCATGATCCGCTGGTCGCGCGGGTCAAGCTTCTCGAAGGCGCGGCGGAAGTCGCGCATCTCGAGATTGTCGGTCTGCTTGCCGGGCGTGGAAGCGCCGTCCGACCATTCCTCGAGCGGGACATGAATGCCCCTGCGGGTGTCGCGGCGTTTCCGGTCGCATTGCAGGTTGTGCATGATGGTGAACATCCATGTGCGCAGGTTGGTGCCCGGCTGGAACTGTTCGTGGCGGGTCAGCGCCCGTTCGATGCAATCCTGTACCAGATCTTCCGCGGCATGCCGGTTGCGTTCCAGCGCATGCGCATAGCGGCGGATGCTGGGGATGTGTTCTTCGATCTGGATGTAAACTTCGTTATGCATCTCGGCGGCTCCAATATTTGATCGATGGGCCAAAGTTAGATGCGGTTCTGTGATCAATCAATAAAAACCGTAGCTAATATTTAGTGTATATATGGAAGAGACACAAGTTAATTAAATTACATGGTTTGATGATAATTATTCACATGGGTTTTTTCTTCAATTTCGTAATAATGCGTAACCGGGTTGATTCATGGAAACTGCTCAAGATATATATCTTACTCAATCTTCCGCGGGGTGCCTTTCAGGCTCCAGCATGGGAAAGGAAGCATGATGGCAGGGAAACAAGCACAGCGAACAGAACGACTTCAGGTCATGCTCGAGCCTGGGGAATTGTCGGCGCTTGATGATTGGCGCTTCGAAAACAGGCTTCCGACGCGGGCGGCGGCGGTGCGTGAACTACTGCGTCGCGGCCTGTCGCTTGGCGCCGTCACCGACGAGGCGCCTCAACGGCCGACATCCGGCGCCTACCGGGTGGTTGACCGCTAGGGCCATGACCGGATGCTGGCATGGCAATTGAGTTCCGGATCTGATCGGTTCAAAGAAGAATGGAAAACGGGGCGCCCCTGGAGGCGCCCCGTCATCAGGTCTCAGTTGTTGTCCGGTTACCGCACCAGGATTACGACACGGCGGTTCCAGGAATTCTTCACGCCATCAGCGGTATCCACCGACGACTGGGTTTCGCCGAAAGCGAGAACATTGATCGCGCTCGGGGCGATGCCATTGGCGATCATCTGCGATTTCACCGCCTCGGCACGTTCCCTGGACAAGATCATGTTGTACGCCGGGTCGCCTGACCTGTCGGTATAGCCGGAGATCAGCAGTTCGTTCTTGCCCGCGAACCTTGCATCGTTGCGATAGACATTGAGGGCATTCTGGATTGCCGCCTGGTCTTCCGGGCCGACCGCGGCGCTGTCGAAGGGGAAGAAGATTTCGTAGAGCGAAACCGGTTCGGCAGCGGCTTTCGTCTCGGCCGACACGGGCTTCGGCGCCATGGCGAGATCGACTTCCCGCATCGAGTTCATGAACTGCTCACGGCAGGCGGCGATATCGGCGGTCTGCCAGTTCTCTTCCTGCTGTTCGACCCAGCAGTCGAATTTCGCCTGTGCCTTGGCGACCGACGCCGGAGCGATTGTCGCGGCCCCGTTGTCCAGGGCGGCCACCAGCTGAACGCGGGCGGCAGCGATTTCCCTGACATGTTCCTGCGGCAGGCTCCAGTCAGCGAGATGTGTCGGTACCGGGGTCAGGCCATTGCTGCTCATCAGGCCCTTGATTGCCCAACGATTGGCATCGGGCCAATCCTGCATGCGATCGTACTCGAACGCCGCGATGTCGCGGTACTCGTCGGTCAGGGCGGACTGGTGAGCCGTAACACCGGCAGGCTGAGCGGTGCGCAGGGCGTTCATGTTCGGTTCGACGTCCCAGGAGCCGCAGGCTGCGACAAGTCCCGAGGCGGCAACGGCCGTCATTAGTTTGCGATTGATCATGATTGTGGTCCTTCGGGGTGAAATAAGTTGGAATAAAGTTTTCCTG
>JAVKCR010000525.1:0-13393 GCA_040222645.1 Rhodospirillales bacterium | reverse complement strand
GGCGGCGCATGAGCGTTTCCGCGACACCCTGTCGCGGGTGCAGGCGGTGGTGCAGAACCAGGACAACCGCGAGCATGACCTGCTCGATTCCGACGATTACTACCAGTTCGAGGGCGGCATGAATGCCGCGGTTCGGGTGCTGTCGGGTGCGCAACCGGCTTCCTACCATCCCGATCATTCCCGGCCCGAGACGCCGCGCATCCGCAGTCTGGAGGAGGAGGTCGCGCGCGTCGTGCGCGCCCGGGTGGTCAATCCGAAATGGATCGCCGGCATCGTGCGCCACGGTTACAAGGGCGCCTTCGAGATGGCGGCGACGGTGGATTACATGGTCGCCTTCGCCGCGACCGCGCATGCCGTGCGCGACCATCATTTCGACCTGGTCTACGAAGCCTATCTCGAGGCGCCGGAGGTGCTGGCGTTCCTGGAGCGCGAGAACCCGGACGCGCTGCGCGAGATGACGGCGCGCCTGAAGGAAGCGATCGACCGGGGGCTGTGGCGTCCCCGCCGCAATGCCGTCTATGATCGGCTCGGCGGCAAGCAGGAGGAGACCGGACAATGACCACCGAAGACCAGAACGCGGATCACCGCGAGAAGAAGGCCAAGATCAAGGCCGCCCGGGACAAGATGATGGCGGCCAAGACCGGCGAGAAAGGTCTGCTGATCGTTCATACCGGCAAGGGCAAGGGCAAGTCCTCGTCCGCCTTCGGCATGGTGCTGCGCTGTGTCGGCCACGGCATGAAGGTCGGCGTCATCCAGTTCATCAAGGGCGCCTGGGACACCGCCGAGCGCCGGGTGTTCGAGACCTTCTCCGATCTCGTCACCTTCAAGGCGATGGGCGAGGGCTTCACCTGGGAGACCCAGGACCGCGAGCGCGACATCGCGGCGGCGGCCCGCGCCTGGGAAGCCGCCTGCGAGATGATGGACGACCCGGACTGCCGCATGGTGGTGCTCGACGAACTCAATATCGCGCTGCGCTACGACTACCTGCCGCTGGCCGAGGTGATCGAGCGGCTGCAGAACCGCCGACCCGACCTGCATGTGGTGGTTACCGGCCGCAACGCCCACGAGGACCTCATCGCCGCAGCCGACCTCGTCACGGAAATGACGCTGGTGAAGCATCCGTTCCGCGACGGCGTGAAAGCGCAGCCCGGCGTTGAATACTGATCCATGATTTCTTGAATACTATTTTGTTCCCGGATAGTGTTCCCAGGGAATTGGGGGGAAGCCAGGGTGTCACATGCTTGATCTGTTGCGGCGAGGATTTCTGGCGGCTGCGGTTGCCATTGTGGTCACGCTGTCGGTACCGGCCACGCCGGCCTCGGCGGACGGGTCGGGTGACGAGATTGTCGAACAGGCGAAGTGGACGGTCGAGAAGTTCCTCGCCGACCGTGACTATCGCTCGCTTCACCGGGGTATCGGTCGTGCCCGCGCCGTGCTGATCGTGCCGGGCCTGATCAAGGCCGGGTTCATCTTCGGCGCTGAGTTCGGCAATGCGGTGCTGCTTGCCCGCGACGATACCGGCAAGTGGAGCTACCCGGCCTTCTACACCATCGGCGCCGGCAGCCTCGGCCTGCAGGTCGGGGTGGAAAGCTCGGAGGTGATCTTCCTGATCATGAGCCAGGAAGCCCTCGATGCGGTGATCAACCATCAGGTCAAGCTGGGCGCCGACCTGTCGATCGCGGTGGGTCCGATGGGGACCGGCACCGAAGCCGCGACGACGACCAACCTGGGTGCGGACATCATTTCCTATTCCAAGGCGGTCGGGCTGTTCGGCGGCGTCGCCTTCGAGGGCGCGGTGGTCGGCTCCCGGTCCTCGATGAACGAGGCCTATTACGGCAGGCCCGTGGGTCCGAAGACCATCGTCGTCGACCAGCTGGCCCAGAATCCGCAGGCCGACGGGCTGCGCGAGGTCCTCGATCTGCGCTAGAACGCCGCCGGCGGGCGATCCGGAAGCGGAAACTCGCTGCCAGAAGAAGAATCCATGACCAGGGCGCGCGCGCTGATGTTCCAGGGAACCGGCTCCGATGTCGGCAAGTCCCTGCTGGTGGCCGGTCTCTGCCGCGCACTGGTGCGGCGTGGCTACAATGTGCGCCCCTTCAAGCCGCAGAACATGTCGAACAATGCCGCGGTGACGGCGGATGGCGGCGAGATCGGTCGCGCCCAGGCACTGCAGGCCCGCGCCTGCAACGTCGCGCCGGAAACCGACATGAACCCGGTGCTGCTGAAGCCGCAATCGGAGACCGGGTCGCAGGTCGTCGTGCAGGGCCGGGTCTTCGGCAATGCCCGGGCGCGCGACTATTACGCCCTCAAGCCGCAATTGCTGCCGAAAGTGCTGGAAAGCTTCGAGCGTCTCCGGAACGCGGCGGATTTCGTGCTGGTCGAGGGGGCGGGTTCCCCGGCGGAAGTCAATCTGCGCGCCGGCGACATCGCCAACATGGGCTTCGCCGAAGCCGCCGACGTTCCGGTGGTGCTGGTCGGCGACATCGAGCGCGGCGGGGTGATCGCCTCGATCGTCGGCACCCATGCGCTGCTGCCCGAATGCGAACGCGACCGCATCGCGGGCTATATCGTCAACAAGTTCCGCGGCGACGTGAGCCTTTTCGGCTCCGCGATCGACATCATCGCCGGCCACGTCGCGAAGCCCTGTTTCGGGGTGGTGCCGTGGTTCGCGGCTGCCCGGCGGCTGCCCGCAGAGGATGCGGCGACGCTGGCCTCGCCGGCGCGCGGTGCCCGGGCCCGGCTTCACGTCGTCGTGCCGCGGCTGGCCCGTATCGCCAATTTCGACGATCTCGACCCCCTCGCCGCCGAGCCGGACGTGGCTGTCACCATCCTGCAGCCGGGCGAGGCGCTGCCGGCGGACACCGACCTCGTGCTGCTGCCCGGCTCCAAATCCACCATGTCGGACCTGCGCGCGCTCAAGACCGCGGGCTGGGATATCGATATCCTCGCCCATGTGCGGCGTGGCGGGGCCGTGCTCGGGCTCTGCGCCGGCTACCAGATGCTGGGGCGTGTCGTTGCCGACCCGGACGGGATCGAGGGGCCGCCGGGCAGCGAAACTGGCCTTGGCCTGCTCGATGTCGAGACGGTGATCGGTGGCGACAAGGCGCTGGTCGAGCGGGACGCCCTGCACCTCGCGACCGGCGAGAACCTGCGGGGCTACGAGATGCATATGGGCCGCACGGATGGTCCCGACCGCTCGCGGCCGGTTCTCGAACTCGACGACGGGAGAACCGACGGGGCGGCCAGTGCCGACGGCCTCGTCGCCGGCTGCTACCTGCACGGCCTGTTCGCGTCGGACGGTTTCCGCGCGGCCTATCTCGGCGGACTCGATCCCGCGATCCGCACGGACGGCCGCTACGAGGCGGGGGTGGAGGAAACCCTCGACAATCTCGCCCGTCATCTCGAGGAATCGCTCGATCTCGATGCCCTGATAGCCGCGGCGCGCTGAGGCGGTTTTGCACCTCGGGGCTTGAACCGTCATAGTGGGGCCCGAATCAAGAGGAGAACGATGTGACAGATGACCACCCCGCCGCCAACGACGACGATTACCGCGCGCTGCTCCGTGACCAGCTGGAGGACCATGTGCTCCGCCAGTCCGTGGTCGCCTCCGTCCTGCAGCGCAAGGGACCGAAGGGTGTGACGCCCGACGCCCTCCAGGAATTCGTGAAGGAGGGTGTGCCGATCTATCCGAACCACGGCATTTATGCCTCGGCGGTCGGCTTCTTCATCGGTGCGCGCGCCCTCGGGCTCGAAGTGCATGAGGCAGTGATGTTCGGCGCCGAGGTTGCCTTCGGCATGTATCAGCGGCTCGGCCTGCCGGCGGAGCGCGCGGAGACCACCGTGCATGATTCGCTCGACCGCATGATCGCGGCGCTCGAAGCGCTGCAGGACAAGTCGGAAGCGCAAAGCGGCCAGGGCAAACTCGACGAGGCGGAAGCCGTTTCGCTGTTCGCCCAGACGGTCTCCGGCCGGATGATCGCCAGCATCAACGCGAAGGAAGACGAAGCCTTCTTCCCGACCGACGAAGAAGTGGCTGAATTCGCAAGGCTGGTTGTCGTCAGCTGACCCCGCCTGACCGTCAGTGGAAGCGCGTGCCCGCCCAGAAGGCCAGCACCACCAGTCCGTTGGCGACACAGGCGAAGGTATAGACGACGAGCGCCTTGCGCATGTCGGCGGCGGTTGCGCGTGCGCGTCCCTTGCCGCCGATCCAGGGATCGTCAACCACCTGGTTGCCGTAGCGACGGGGTCCGGCGAGAGCCACCCCGATCGCCCCGGCCATCGCCCCTTCAGGCCATCCGGCGTTCGGGGAGCGGTGCTTGCGGGCATCCGTGAACATGACCTTGAGGCCGCGCAGCGGGTTCGCGCCCGGCGCCGCGATGGCGGCAAGCGCGATCAGCAGGCCGGCGATGCGGGCCGGCACCCAGTTCAGCACATCGTCGAGCTTCGCCGCGGTGAAGCCGAAGGAGCGGTAGCGGTCGTTGCGGTAGCCGATCATGCTGTCGAGGGTGTTCACGGTCTTGTAGACCAGGATGCCCGGGAAGCCGAAGACCATGTACCAGAACACCGGCGCCACCACGCCGTCGCCGAAATTCTCCGCCGCCGATTCGATCCCGGCGCGGGCGACGCCATGGGCATCGAGCGCGTTCGGGTCGCGCCCGACGATCTGCGAGACCGCCACGCGCGCGCCTTCCAGGTCGCCGGCGCCAAGCGGCTTCGCCACCGCCGCGACATGGTCGTAGAGAGAGCGCTGGGCGATCAGGGTTGCCACCAGGAACAGCTCGACCAGCCAGCCGAAGGGATGCCAGGCGCTGAGCCAGCTCACCGCGTAGCCGATGGCGCCGGTGGCGGATACCATGATGAGTACGACGACGAAGCCGCGCATCGCCCGGTCTACCTGGCCCCGGCTTTCCCGGTTCAGCTGCTTGTCGAAGAAACTGATGACCCGGCCGATGAGTATCACGGGATGCGGCACCAGCTTGTAGAACAGCCGCATCTCGCCGGCGACCGCATCCAGGCCCAACGCCAGCAGCAGCAACAGCAGCGGCGAGAGATGCAGAGTTGAATCCGGCATGTCGAGGACGTTCATCGCGGCACTATCCGGCGTCGTTCCCGGGCGGTCAATCGTCGCTCCGAGGTTTACTTCTCAGGGCGCGCAACCGATATAACCCTCCTGTGGGAAAAGGGAGCGATACATGAGCGAGAAAATCGGCGTGATGATCTGCGGCCATGGCAGCCGCGACAAGGGCGCCTGCCGGGAATTCGATGCGCTGGCGACCGGGATCCGGGCGCGCATGCCGGATTACGAGGTCGAGAGCGGCTACCTCGAATTCGCCCGCCCGATCATCCGCGAAGGCCTCGACAAGCTGAAGGCGCGCGGGGTCAACCGCATCCTCGCCGTGCCGGGCATGCTGATGGCCGCCGGCCACGCCAAGAACGACATCCCGTCCGAGCTCAACAATTTCGCCGCCGAGAATCCCGGCATCACCGTTGAGTATGGCCGGGAACTTGCGCTTGACCCGAAGCTGCTGCGCGCCGCGCGCGACCGTATCGAGGAGGCGGAACGCGCCGCCGGAAGCCTGGTCAGCCGCGCCGAGACGCTGCTGATGGTGGTCGGCCGCGGGGCGTCCGATTCCGACGCCAATTCCAACATCGCCAAGATTACCCGGATGCTGTGGGAAGGTATGGGTTTCGGCTGGGCTGAGACCTGCTATTCCGGGGTCGCCCATCCGCGCGTCGACGAGGGGCTGAAGGTCGCCACCCGCCTCGGCTACCGCCGCATCATCGTCTTCCCCTATTTCCTGTTCACCGGGATCCTGATCCAGCGCATCCACGACCAGACCGACGAGGTCGCGGCGCTGCATCCCGAGGTCGAGTTCATCAAGGCGCCCTACCTCAACGACCATCCGCTGGTGCTCGACACCTTTGCCGAGCGGGTGCGCGAGATCATGACCGGCGACAACGCGATGAATTGCAGCATGTGCAAGTACCGCGAACAGATCATCGGTTACGAAAGCGATGTCGGGGTGCCGCAGGTCGGCCATCACCACCATGTGCAGGGCATCGGCACCGATGACGACCACCAACACGGTCATCATCACGGCCACGATCATCACCACGGCCACCATCACGGGCACGATCACGACCGGGATTGAGGGCCGGTTCTATGGCCCCCTTCGCCCCTTCGGGGCACTTCCCCCGGAGGGGGAAGCGATCGTGATTTTCGCCTCCCCCGCATGCGGGGGAGGTGCCCGAAGGGCGGAGGGGGGGCTGGCTATCTTTCACCCCACTCTTTCGCCCGCATCCTCAACTGATCGATCAGGGCCACCTGAAGCTCGGTCGGTTTCCAGTTCTCACGCATCATCAGGGCGATGTCGCGCTCCATCTCAGGAACATGGAATTCCAGCGCGGTGAGCAGGCCGGCGGCCTCCTCGATGGCGATCTGGCGCCGCGACAGCACGGTCAGGCGGTCGGAACCGCCGAGCAGGCCGCGCACCATGACCATCGATCCGGTTTCGATCAGGCCGCGGGGCGGGCGTTCCGGGCAGCGGGCGAACACAGCCTCGCAGCAGGCCCGCGTCGGCGTGCCGGGGCGCGGCACCACCCAGGGCCATTCCATGATGTCGGCGATCCCGATGTCCCGGCGATTGCTCAGGGGATGGCCGGCGCGGGCCATCACCGAGAGCCGGTCGGTAAACAGCACTTCCTGCACCAGGCCCGGTTCCGCCTTCAGCCGGCGGGCGCCGATGATCAGGTCGATCTCGCCCTGCTGCAGCGCCCGGTAGAGCTGCTCGAAGGAGCCGTCCTGCAACAGGAATCGCGCATTGGGGAACCGCTCGCCGATGGCGTTGATGGCGTTCGGCAGCAGGTCGGACTGACCGAGCGCCAGCGAGCCGACCGCGACGCGCCCCTCGAACCGGCCGCGGGCGAGATCGATGTCGTCCCGGATATGGTCGATCTCCTTCAGCGCCAGCGTCGCGTCGAGGGCCAGCGCCGCGCCCTGCCGGGTGGCGGCGAAGCCGCGGCTGGTGCGTTCCATCAGACTGGCGCCGAGCAGCGCCTCGAGGTCGCGGAGCGCGCGGTGGACGCTTGGCTGGGCGAGGCCGAGCCGGCGCGCACCGGCCTTGAAGCCGCCGGCCGCCGCGACCGCGCTGAGCGCGGCGAGCTGCGAGACGGAGATCAGTCGTTCCGGCCCCTCGCCGCCGGTGCGTCGTGCCGGAACGATCCTCTCGAGGGCAATGCGCAGCCGGTCGAAGGCGCGCTCCACCCGCTCGGCGGCGATACGGCCATAGGCCGTCGGATGCACGCCGTTATTGCGGCGTTCCAATAACGCGCAGCCGTAATGCCGTTCCAGCTTGAGAATGGCCTGGCTTACCGCCGATTGCGACAGGTGGCAGAATTCTGCGGCTTTGCTGATATTCTGTTGCCGTGCTGCGGCTGCGAAGGCACGGAGATGCCTGAGATTCGGTCGCTGTTCCATTCCGATAATCATCCGGTCAATAGCGAAACCTAATGCCGGATATACAGAAATGCACTTCAATTCCGGACGGCAGGGGTGCACTCTCGGCGCCGAGGAACAAGTTCAGGATTGAGGCCGTTATGACATCGAAGACCGCACTGGTGGTCAGCGCGCACGCCGCTGACTTCGTCTGGCGTTGCGCCGGGGCCATCGCACTGCATACGGAGAAGGGCTACGACGTCACCGTCGTCTGCCTGTCCTTCGGCGAGCGCGGGGAATCCGCGAAGCTCTGGAAGCAGGAGGGCATGACCCTCGAGCAGGTGAAGAAGGACCGCCGTGGCGAGGCGGAAGCCGCTGCCAAGGCGCTCGGCGTCCACGATATCCAGTTCTTCGACCAGGGCGACTACCCGCTGGTCATGGACATGGATGCCAAGATGCGCCTCGTCGACGTTATGCGGAAGGTGCGGCCCCAGTTCATCATGTCGCATTCGATGGCCGATCCCTACAACACCGACCATCCCTACGCGACCCAGGTCACCATGGAATGCCGGATGATCGCGCAGGCCTGGGGGCACAATCCGGGTGAGAAGGTGCTCGGCGCGCCGCAGGTCTACCTGTTCGAACCGCACCAGACCGAGCAGTGCGGCTGGAAGCCGGACACCATCCTCGACATCTCCGACGTCTGGGAGAAGAAGCAGGCCGCGATCAAGTGCATGGCCGGCCAGGAACATCTCTGGGACTACTACACCAATGTCGGCGAGAATCGCGGCAACCAGTTCCGCCGCAATTCCGGCGGCCAGGGCGGCGGCCGTCCGGCCCGCCATGCGGAGGCCTTCCAGTCGATCTTCCCGAGGACGGTGGACGAACTGTGAGCGGGATCGTCGTCACCGATATCCCGCGTGCCGGGCAGGACGTGATCGCCGGTCTCGCCGAGTGCGGGGTCGCGACCGTGCACGAGGCGCAGGGCCGCATCGGCCTGCTGCAGAGCCACATGCGCCCGATCTGGTCCGGCGCCCGCATCGCGGGCTCCGCCGTCACGGTATCCGCGGCGCCGGCCGACAACTGGATGTTCCATGTCGCGGTGGAGCAGTGCGGCCCGGGCGATATTCTTGTCGTCGCGCCCACCTCGCCATCGGATGCCGGCTATTTCGGCGAATTGCTGGCGCAGTCGCTGATCGCGCGCGGCGTGGCCGGTCTCGTCACCGAGACCGGGGTGCGCGACGTGGCGGAACTGACGGAGATCGGTTTCCCGGTCTGGTCGAAGGCGATTTCCGCGCAAGGCACGGTGAAGGAGACCATCGGGTCGGTGAACCTGCCGATCGTCTGCGCCGGCCAGGCCATCGAGGCCGGTGACGTGATTGTCGCCGACGATGACGGAATCTGCGTCGTGGCCCGGTCGGATGCCGCCGACGTGCTGAAGAAGTCCCGGGCACGCGTGGAAAAGGAAAACGTCACCCGCGAGAAGCTGATGTCCGGCATGCTCGGGCTGGATTACTACGGCATGCGCGATCGCCTCGCCGAGAAGGGACTGCGCTACATCGCCCACAAAGACTATTTCGGGGAGGGCTGAGCCATTTCCGCCGGCGTGAGATGCATGATGATGCGGGGCGGGACGTCGAAGGGCGCCTATTTCCTCGCCGATGACCTGCCGCCGGCGGGCGCGGCGCGCGATGCCTACCTGCTGTCCGTGATGGGGTCACCCGACCCGCGCCAGATCGACGGCATGGGCGGCGCCGACCCGCTGACGAGCAAGATCGGCATCGTCGGTAAGTCCGAGCGGCCGGGCATCGACGTGGATTACCTGTTCGCGCAGGTTTTCGTCGACGAGGCGCGCGTCGGCTATGGCCAGAATTGTGGCAACATCCTCGCTGGCATCGGCTATTTCGCGATCGAGCGCGGGCTGGTCGCGGCCGGTGACCCGGAAACCGAGATTTCCATCTACATGGAGAACAGCGAGCAGACGGCGGTCGCGCGGATCTCCACCCCCGGCGGCAAGCCGGCCTACAGGGGCGATGCGCGCATCGACGGCGTGCCGGGAACGGCGGCGCCGGTGCCGCTCTCCTTCCTCGATGCGGCGGGATCGATGTGCGGCGCGCTGCTGCCGACCGGCAACGAGATGGATCTGGTCGCGGGCTGCGAGGTGACCCTGATCGACAACGGCATGCCGGTCGTCGTGCTGCGGGCATCGGACGTCGGGATCGCCGGCACCGAAAGCCGCGAGGAACTGGACGCCGATACCGCGCTCAAGGCCCGGCTGGAGGAAATCCGCCTCGCTGCCGGCCCGCTGATGAATCTCGGCGACGTGACGGAAAAGACGGTGCCGAAGATGACCATGGTCTCCGCGCCGACCGCCGGCGGCTGCATCTCGACGCGTACCTTCATTCCGCACCGCTGCCACGCCACCATCGGCGTGTTCGGTGCGGTCAGCGTCGCCACCGCCTGCATGCTGCCGGCATCGCCGGCCGCCTCGCTGGCGGTTGTGCCGGACGGCAAGCGAAAGCAGATGGCGATCGAGCACCCGCAAGGGGCGCTCGATGTCATCATGGAAGTCTCCACCGCCGCCGACGGCGCGGTGCAGATCGAACGGGCGGCGTTCCTGCGTACCGCCCGCAAACTGTTCGACGGCCTGATCTTCGATCGGGAGTCGGAATAGCCGATCCGGCGGTGTTCGACGGTTCCGCGTGAGAAAAGGCCGGCAGGGTCGCCCCCGCCGGCCTTTCCGTTTGTCTGTGCTGAGCGGTTACACCAACGCGCTCACGATCCGTGTCTCGAGATAGGCGCCGATGGCTTCCGAGCCGCCTTCGGTGCCGTAGCCGGAATCCTTGACGCCGCCGAAGGGCAGTTCCGGCAGCGACAGGCCCATATGGTTGATGGTCAGCATGCCGCTCTCGACCTCTGTGCCGAGACGCTGGATGGTGTCCGCCGAGGTGGAGAAGGCATAGGCCGCGAGCCCGTAGGGCAGGCGGTTGGCCTCCGTGAAGGCCTCGTCCGGATGGGAGAAGCGGTTGACGATGGCGACCGGGCCGAACGGCTCCTCGTTCATGATCTCGGCATCCGTCGGCACGTCGGTCAGCACGGTCGGCTTGTAGAAATAGCCCTTGTTGCCGATCCGCTCGCCGCCGGTGGCCAGCGTCGCGCCCTTGCCCGTCGCGTCGGCGATCATCTTCTCGATGACCGGGATGCGGCGTTCGTTGGCGAGCGGACCCATTTCGACGCCCTTCTCCAGGCCGTTGCCGATCTTCGTCGCCTCGAGCCTGGCGATGAAACCCTCGAGGAACTGGTCGGCGACCTTGTCCTGCACCAGGAAGCGGGTCGGCGAGATGCAGACCTGGCCGGTATTGCGGATCTTGAACGGACCCATGATGTTGATCGCCGATTGCACGTCCGCATCGTTGAAGATCATCACCGGGGCATGGCCGCCAAGCTCCATGGTGGCGCGCTTCATGTGCTGTCCGGCGAGCGCCGCGAGATGCTTGCCGACCGGTGTCGAGCCGGTGAAGGAGATCTTGCGGATCACCGGGTGTGGGATCAGGTATTCCGAGATTTCCGCGGGGACGCCGTAGACCAGGTTGATGACGTCGGACGGCACGCCCGCATCGAGGAAGGCCTGGATCAGCCCGACGGGCGAGGCCGGTGTCTCTTCCGGCGCCTTGACGATGATCGAGCAGCCGGCGGCCAGCGCCGCCGACATCTTGCGCACGATCTGGTTGATCGGGAAGTTCCACGGCGTGAAGGCGGCGACCGGGCCGACCGGGTGCTTCACCGCCATGTTGGAGACGCCCCCGGCGCGGGCCGGGATGAGCTGGCCGTAGGTGCGGCGCGCTTCCTCGGCGAACCAGTCGATGACGTCGGTGGCGCGCAGGATCTCGCCCGCGGAATCGCCGAGCGGCTTGCCCTGCTCGCGGGTCATCAGCCAGGCGATGTCGTCCATGCGCTCGCGCAGGATGTCTGCGGCCTTGCGCATGATCTTGTAGCGGTCATAGGCTGGCACCTTGCGCCACTGGGCGAAGCCGCGCGCGGCGGAGGCGAGCGCCTCGTCGAGGTCGGATTTCGTCGCGACCGCGAGCCGTCCGATCTCTTCCTCGGTCGCCGGATCGATGATCGGCAGCGTCTCGCCGGAAGAGCCGTCGCGCCATTTGCCGGCGATGAACAGTTTCACGTCAGGATAGCTCGGCATGGAAATACCTTCTCGTCTGGAATGGGAAATGCGCGGCCCGGGAACCCGGCCTCGCGATTGTCGGGCGGAGTTTGCGCGCGGGGGGGCGGCGATTCAACCCTGCGCATATCCCGACATGCGGCGGGTGAAGCAAACGCCCCCGGTCAGCGCTGCCGGGGGCGTCGGAACAGGTCGGCGATGGAGACCGCCGGGTGATTACCCGCGGTTGATCGGGATTGATTTCGCTCCCTTGGCCTGTGGGGTGGCCTTGGCGATGCGAACCACCAGCAGCCCGTCCTTGTGGGTGGCCGACACCTTCGCCTCGTCGGCATCCGGCGGCAGACGGAACACCCGCTGGAAGCGGCCGTAGCTGCGTTCGGAGAAGAAGTAGCTCTTGCCTTCCTCCTGCCGTTCGGTGCGCTTCTCGCCGGTGACCGACAGCCGGCCGTCATGCATCTCGACATTGATGTCCTCATCCGACACCCCGGGCAGTTCGACGCTCACCTCGTAGTAATCGTCGGTCGTCGCGGCCTCCGAACTCGGAGAGAAGAATTCGGGCACCTTCTCGCCGGCCCAGCGTAACGGCGCGTACATCTGCGACAGCCAGCTTGGCGCGGCAGCCGTGGAAAGATCGGATTTCTCGACCATGGTCCAAACCTCCTTTTCTGAATGACGAACCACGGTGGAATCTGACCGGATTTCCGGACAGGCGGCCATGATCTGGATCAAGGAGGATGCGACCGGAACGCCATGCGCCGGGGCAGCGAGGTTCGGAACTTCAATTGAGAGATGGGGGCCGTTGACCGGACCCCTCATGCCGCCGGTGAAAATGGTGGGCGCACCAGGACTCGAACCTGGGACCCGCTGATTAAGAGGCGGCAGGTTATTTAATGATTCCAATAAGGTTTCTCAGTTTTCGCCGTTTGTTCACGGTCAGTAAGATCAATGGCTTAGAGCCAGAGTGTAAAACGGTTGCGGGGACAGGATTTGGTCAGAAACATAATGGCAGATCGCCGGGGCGCACCACAGGCGAGGTGCGCCCGCACCGTTGCAAAACGCGCTGGAATCGTACCGCAGAGACTGGTCATGGCCGTCCGATTGGTGGTTTTGCTGCGGCAGAGGCTGCCGCCGAGCCATTCCGCCTTCCGGGTGGGCCGGAATCAGGCTATTCTGCCGTCCGTCATGGGTGGGTGAGCCGCCCAAATGGGAAATGTCGGTTTATATTTAGGACAAATATTTTTTATGAAGTTGCGGGTAAAATGATTTTTAAGAAGTATTTCTGTTTTAGTATAAGTAAGGCAATAATATTTTCTATTTTTCTTTCAATTGTTGTGACGGAACAAGTAAGTGCCACGGATTTTTGTAAGAAAAATGAAATTTTAATTAAAGATAATCTGCTTGGTTGGAGCGACGGTGTGCCGCGGGAGTTTGTGTTGCGTAACGATGTGAACATTGAGCATTCATCTGAAACGGGCGGGTGGGTGTTTGGGGATAATTTCCCTGAAGCAAATATATTACGATTGATTATCTACAAAAAGGAGGAGGGTGACGAGGTAAGATATATCGATTTGTCTGATTTGTTTTTCGGAATAGTTTATGCAGAAGAAATGTCAAAGTATATTTTTTATTATTTGGAGAGACGGGATTTCCCATTCTCTATTTGTGGAAAAGAGACATTAATGTGCAGATTGAGTTTTAGCTATGAGGTGTATGATGTGGAAATTATATCTCTGTTGCGAAATAAGGATAATATAAAACATTTTAGTAGAAAGATGATTTCT
>JAVKCR010000524.1:0-7938 GCA_040222645.1 Rhodospirillales bacterium | reverse complement strand
GTCAATACCGAGAACAAGGGCTATGCGCGGTCGTCCTTCATCATGCACGGCACCGGCGTCTGCGACGTCTGCCTGAAGGTCGAGGACGCGGCGGCCACCGTGACCCGGGCGACCGCGCTCGGCGCGCCGATGTTCGAGCAGGAAGTTGGCCCGGGCGAACTCAAGATACCGGCGATCCGCAGCATCGCCGGCTCGCTGATGCATTTCGTCGATTCCAGGAGCGACCTCGCGAAGATCTGGGAAATCGATTTCGAGACCGCCGGCCCGGATGATCCGAAAGGCGCGGGCCTCACCCGCATCGACCATGTCGCCGAGACCATGGCCTATGACGAGATGTTGAGCTGGTCGCTGTTCTACACCTCGATCTTCGACATGAACAAGGCGGCGATGGTCGACGTCATCGACCCGGACGGGCTGGTCCGCAGCCGGGCGCTGGAATCGGCGAACGGCCGTTTCCGCATGACCCTGAACGGAGCGGAATCGCACCGCACGCTGGCCGGGCATTTCCTCGCGGATTCCTTCGGCTCCGCCGTGCAGCATATCGCGCTGGCGACCGACGACATCTTCGCCACCGTCGATGCGCTGCTGGCATCCGGCTTCGAGGCGCTGCCGATCCCGCAGAACTACTACGACGACCTGGAAGCCCGCTTCGACCTGGACGCGGCGCTGATCGACCGGATGCAGTCGCTCAACGTCATCTATGACGAGGACGAGAACGGCGCCTTCTTCCAGGTCTACTCGCTGCCCTACAATGGCGGCCTGTTCTTCGAGATATTGCAGCGGGTGGACGGTTATGGCGGCTACGGCGCACCGAACGCTCCCTTCCGCATCGCCGCCCAGAAACGCTACCTGAACCGTTTCGCCGCCGAGCAGGATTGAGGCGAGGGCGGCTGCGCGTCGCGATCTCCTCTCCGTCCCCTGAACTTCTCATCCTGAATAAAGATCTGGATGAGAGGTTTGAGATGAAATGCCTGAATCACAAACCGATGTCATCCCGTCGAAAGACGGGACCTAGGGCGTTCAGGCAATGCCCGTCTTTTCTGGATCCCGTCTTTCGACGGGATGACATCTGTATTCTTGAGATCTGGAGGTCACCACGACAACCCGAGATCCTGGGCTTGCCGCCATACCCCGCGGATGGCCTGTCACGGGGTGTGGATTCTCGGGCATGGGTCCTAAGTCGAGTTCGGAATGACGCTTCCTATGCCTCTCCCTCGCTCGCACGAAAGTGGGAGCCTCTGCCGCGAACAAGGAGGCAGGCTCACGTGGTTCCCACTTTCGTGGTAACGAGGGGGAATGTGCTGCCTGAGACAGAACAGAGTTGATGACGACATTCTTTAGGTGCGTGCGCGTGCATCACCCCGGCTGGCTCAGGTCATCGAGCACGCGGCAGATCGTCTCCGGGTCGGCGCCGGCGGTCAGCCGGTCGATTTCGTCGTGGGTGCTGCGCCAGATCGGCACGGCCTCGACCAGCAGGTCGCGCCCCGCGCCGGTCAGTTCCAGCCGCCGCGAGCGCCGGTCGGCCGGGTCGGGCTTGGCCAGCACCAGGCCGCGGCGTTCCAGCGGCTTCAGGTTGGCGGTCAGCGTGGTGCGGTCCATCGCCAGCAGCCGGGCCACGTCGCCGATGCGCGGCGGTTGCGGCCGGTTGAGCGACATCAGCAGTGAATATTGCCCGTTGGTCAGGCCGACCGGCCGCAGCGCCACGTCGAAACGACGGGCAATGGCGCGCGCCGCGCGCTGCAGATGCAGGCAGAGGCAGCGGTCGCGAACCTCGTGGGTCACCGCCAGGGGCAGGCGTTCATCCATATCGACTATGTATGTTGACATCAACATAGAAACAACCGGTTTCCCGGGCAGTGGAATGCTGCGGAAGGGTTCGGGCTCGCCGTACTGTCACGTCAACCCCCTCCGCCGGCGCTCTTCTGGCGCTGCATCAGCACGATGGCGATGCCGCCGAGCATGGCCGCGGAGGCGACGACGAGCCTGGCGGTCAGCGGCTCGGCGAGCAGGATGACCCCGCCGGCCGCCGCGATGGCCGGCACCGACAATTGCACGGTTGCCGCCTGGCCGGCCTTCAGCCCGCGCAGCGCCGCGTACCAGATCGCGTAGCCGAGGCCGGAAGTGACGGCGCCGGATATTACCGCCAGCAGCAGCCCCGGCGCGCTGGCCTGAAGGGCGGTGTAGTTCACCGCCGACAGCAGGATCGCCGGCGGCAGGCAGCAGATGAAGTTGGCGGCGATGGTCTCCTCCGGATGGTCGGCGCCGCGGCCGAGCAGCGAGAACCAGCCCCAGGAAATACCGGATATGGTCATCAGGGCGGCGCCCAGCGGGTCGGGCGCGCTCAGTCCCGGCAGCACCAGGTAGACCAGTCCGCCGACGGCGATGGCCAGCCCGAGCCAGGCCAGCGCAGGGAAACGGTCGCCTTCGCGCAGGGCGACTGCGAACATGGTGAACTGGACCGCCCCGAACAGGATCAGCGCGCCGGTGCCCGTATCGAGGCGGACATAGGCGAAGGAGAAGAAGCCGATATAGCCGAACAGGGCCGCCACGGAGCGCAGGCTGGCGCGCCCGAGGGCGGGACGCCGGCCGCGCTTCACCAGCAGGATGAGGGTCAGGATGGCGGCGGCGGAGAGCACCCGGACGAAGGTGAAGCCCGCGGGATCGATCAGGTCCGGCGCCAGCGCGAGGCGGCAAAGCACCGAATTGGCGGCGAAGCAGAGCATCGCGAGCGCGGTGAGGTTGATCGTGCGGGCGTTCATCCCGGTCTCCGGCTGTTGGCCGGGCCCCCGCGACCCGGCCCGCCCATTCGGCCTTTCCGGAGGGCCGGCTGTCAATGTCAGAAAAAACCGGACAATTTCGCAAAACGGTTTTGGAATGCCCCTGCCGCTGACCTATGCTTCGCGGAACGGAATCATCCATGTCGGGAGGAAAACCATGAAACCCAGAATCGTCAGGGCCAATGAAGGCACGACCAAGATCGCGCCGGGCCACATGTTCATCGGCCAGGTGCTGCAGGATCAGATCTTCGTGCCGGAAGACCCGTCGCGGCTGCGCATCACCCGCGTCACCTTCACCCCGGGCGGGCGCACCAACTGGCACGCCCACGCGGTCGGCCAGATCCTCTACGTGCTGTCCGGCGTCGGCCGCTACCAGCTCGAAGGCGGGCCGGTCGAGGAGATCCTGCCGGGCGACACCGTGGTGATTCCGCCCAATTCCCGTCACTGGCACGGCGCCGCGCCCGACCAGATGATGTGCCACCTCGCCTTGTCGGAATCCGACGACCAGGGCCGCGCGACCGACTGGCAGGAAGCCGTCGACGACAGCGACTACACTTCCGCCCCGGCCTGAGGACAGGCCCATGTTCGAGAGTTTCGAGCGGACGGAAATCGAGGTTCCGGACCGGGGCTACGGCCCTGCGCGCATCCATCTCCGGCATGGCGGGGAAGGCCCGCCGCTGCTGCTGATCCACGGCAACCCGATGAGCCATGTCTCGTGGAACCAGATGGCCGAGCAGCTGGCCAGGAAGTTCCATGTCATCGCGACCGACCTGCGCGGCTACGGCGACAGCGTCGGGCCGGAGGATGGCGGCGAGAACCACATCAACTATTCGTTCCGCGCGATGGCGCAGGACCAGGTCGACGTGATGGCGCATTTCGGCTACGAGCGTTTCCAGGTCGCCGGTCATGACCGGGGCGCGCGCACCGTGCACCGCATGTGCCTCGACCATCCGGAGAAGGTGGAGCGCGCGGCCGTCATCGACATCCTGCCGAGCCGGGCGATCTGGCACGACACGTCGAAGGACTGGGCGCTGAAATCGTGGCACTGGGTCTTCATGGCGCAGCCCTACGACATGCCGGAACGCATGATGTCCTCGGTGCCCGCGCGCTACTTCATGGAGAAGAAGCTGTCGAAGAAGGGGCTTGGCCTGAAGTTCTTCGGCGAGGAAGCCTTCGAGGAATATGTCCGCTGCTTCACCTGGAAGACCATCCGCGGTTCCTGCGAGGATTACCGCGCCTGCGTCACCTGCGACCTCGAGATGGACGATGCCGACTTCGCCGCCGGCAACAAGGTCACCTGCCCCTTGCTGGTGGTCTGGGGGGCGAAGAGCCATACCGGCACCGTGCATGGCGACGTGAAGGCGATCTGGCAGGATTACGCCTCGGGCGAGATCACCGGCGGGCCGCTGGATTGCGGCCATTACGTGCCGGAGGAGGCGCCGAAAGAGACGCTCGACTGGTTCGACGGATTCTTCAAGGGGGCCTGACCGCCCGCTTGATGCCGGGGCGGGGCCGACGCATTATGCCGGTCCCGCAAACATCGACGGACCTGGCACACCGATGAACCCGGTCGAGCAGATCGCCCGCCTCCTCGAGGGCGAGGGCGGTGACCTCTATGGCGGCGAGCCGATCACCCAGCTGCGCCACGCCTTGCAGAGCGCCTGGCTGGCGGAGGAGGACGGCGCCTCGCCGGCGCTGATCGCCGCCGCCCTGCTGCACGATGTCGGCCACCTCGCCGACAAGCGCTTCGAACGCGGCCAGGCGCAGGAGATCGACCGCCGGCACGAGGATATCGGCGCCGCCTGGCTGGCCCGCTTCCTGCCGCCGGCGGTGACGGAGCCGATCCGTCTGCATGTCGACGCCAAGCGCTATCTCTGCGCCACCGACGATGAGTACAATGCCGGTCTTTCGGAGGCGTCCGTCCGCAGCCTCCGCCTGCAGGGCGGGCCGTTCGATGCGGCGGCGGCAGATGTCTTCATCGCGCGCCCCTTCGCCGACGACGCGGTCCGCATCCGCCGCTGGGACGATCTCGCGAAAGACCCGGAGCGCGAAACCCCGTCCCTTGACCACTACCTCGTCCATGTCCGGGCCCTCTGCCACGCCTGAGATGCGGGCAGGGCAGGGCCGGCTGTTCCTCGTCGTCGGCCCGTCCGGCGCCGGCAAGGACAGCCTGATCGCCGCCGCCCATGCCCGCCTCCGGGACGATCCCGCCTTCGTCTTCCCGCGGCGCCTGATCACGCGCCCCGCCTCCGCCGGCGGCGAGCCGCACATCGCGATCGACATGAATGAATTCGACCGCATGACGGCAGACGGCCGTTTCGCGCTCTGCTGGCGCGCCCACGGTCTCGGCTACGGCGTGCCTGCGGAGATCGCGGCCGACCTCGCCGCCGGCCGGCGGGTGATCGTCAACGCCTCCCGCACCGTGCTGGACGCGGCGCGGAAGACCTTCCCGGGCCTCTGCATCCTCTCGATCCAGGCCGCCCCCGAGGTGCTCGCCGCCCGTCTCGCCGCCCGCGGCCGCGCCACCGACGGCGACCTCGCCGCCCGCCTCGCCCGCGCGAGTCTCAGCCGCCCCGAGGGTGCGGACGTCATCGAGATCGACAATTCGGGGGAGATGGCGGCGGCGGCGGAGGCGTTTCTCGCGGCGGTGCGGGTGTAGGGGAAGCATCGCCGCATTCCACTGCACGGGATATCCACTGCGGCCGCTTGAACCGGAAACCGGTCGGGCGCAGAGTTTCCCGATAGATAGAGGGAGACGGGGCGATGGAGACACGGAAACTCGGCAGGGGCGGTCTCGAGGCGGCGAAGCTCGGTCTCGGCTGCATGGGGATGACGCCGATCTATGGCGAGCCGGACCCGGCGGAGGCGGAACGCACGATCCACGCCGCCGTCGATGCCGGCGTGACCATGATCGACACCGCCGACCGCTACGGCAACGGCCGGAACGAGGAACTGGTGGGCCGTGCCCTGAAGGGCCGCCGCGACAAGGTCGTGCTGGCCACCAAGTTCGGCAATATCCGGCTCGCCGACGGCACGGCGTCGGTCAACGGCAAGCCGGATTACGTGCCGGAGGCCTGCGATGCGAGTCTGAAGCGGCTGGGGGTCGAAGTGATCGACCTGCTCTACCTGCACCGCGTCGATACCGAGGTGCCGATCGAGGAGACGGTCGGCGCCATGGGCCGGCTCGTCGAGGCGGGCAAGGTACGGTACCTGGGGCTGTCGGAAGCCGGGGTGAACACCATCCGGCGGGCGTCGGCGACGCATCCCATCGCCGCGCTGCAGACGGAATATTCACTGGCGACCCGCGATGTCGAGGCCGAGATCCTGCCCGCCTGCCGCGAGCTTGGCATCGGCTTCGTCGCCTACGCGCCGCTCGCCCGCGGGCTGCTCTCCGGCGTCATACGCGATCTTGACGGTCTCGAGGAAAAGGACCGCCGTCGCGAGATGCCGCGCTTCCAGGGCGACAATCTTGCGGCCAACCTCGCCCAGCTCGCGGCGGTGGAGCGCATCGCGGCGGCGAAGGGCGTCTCGACCGCGGCGGTCGCCATCGTCTGGGTGCTGAGCCGGGGCGACGACATCATCGCGATCCCCGGCTGCAAGCGCCGCGAGACGCTCGGGGACACGCTGAAGGCGGCTGGCGTCAGCCTCTCCGCCGGGGATATCGCCGCCATCGATGCGGGCTTCGACCCGGCGGCGATCGCCGGCACGCGCTACCCGGCCGGCGGCATGAAGCGGGTGGGTCTCTGAGGCGCACCCGCAGCCGCATCTTTCCCCGCGACGGTCTTGTAACCGCTCCGCCGGTCGCCCACTCTGTGGTCCAGACCGACATTCAGACGGCCCGGCGCGATGCCGGGTCCGGGGAGAGCAAGGACATGATCGAGAAGCGCGAATTCTATATCGGCGGCATGTGGACCGCCTCGGCGGCGACCAATGATTTCGAGGTGATCGACCCCTCGACCGAGGAGCCCTGCGCGGTGATCCGGCTCGGCGTTCAGGCCGATACCGATGCCGCCGTCGCCGCTGCGAAGGCGGCCTTCCCCGCCTGGTCGACGACGTCGAAGGACGAGCGCATCGCGCTGGTCGAGAAGATCCTCGAGGTCTACACCGCGCGCGCCGACGAGATGGCCGAGGCGATCTCGCTCGAGATGGGCGCGCCGATCGACATGTCGAAGACGCAGCAATCACCGTCGGGGACCTGGCATATCAAGAACTTCATCCGCGCCGCCAAGGGCTTCGAGTTCGAGCGTCTGCTCGGCGCGCATGCCCCGAACGACCGCATCCTCTACGAGCCGGTCGGGGTCTGCGGCCTGATCACGCCGTGGAACTGGCCGATGAACCAGGTGACGCTGAAGGTCATCCCGGCGCTGCTGGCGGGCTGCACCATGGTGCTCAAGCCCTCCGAGATCGCACCGCTCTCCTCGCTGCTGTTCGCCGAGATCATGCACGAGGCGGGCACGCCGGCCGGCGTCTTCAACCTGGTGAACGGCGACGGCGCCGGGGTCGGCACCCAGCTTTCCACCCACCCCGATGTCGACATGATCTCCTTCACCGGCTCGACCCGGGCCGGCATCGCGATCTCGAAGAACGCCGCCGACACGCTGAAGCGGGTGCATCTCGAACTCGGCGGCAAGGGCGCGAACATCATCTTCGCCGATGCCGACGATAAGGCGGTGAAGCGCGGCGCGCTGCATTGCTTCAACAATACCGGGCAGTCCTGCAACGCGCCGACCCGCATGCTGGTCGAACGCCCGGTCTATGACGCGGCGGTCGAGACGGCGGCGTCGGTCGCGGCCGGCATGGCCGTCGGCCCGGCGAGCGAGTCCGGCCGGCATATCGGCCCGGCGGTGAGCGCGGCGCAATTCGAGAAGATCCAGGCCCTGATCCAGACGGGCATCGACGAGGGCGCGCGCCTTGTCGCCGGCGGCACCGGACGGCCCGAGGGGCTGAACCGCGGCTATTTCGTCCGCCCGACGGTGTTCGCCGACGTGAACAACCGGATGACCATCGCGCGCGAGGAAATCTTCGGCCCGGTGCTGTCGATCATCCCGTTCGATACGGAAGACGAGGCGGTGGAGATCGCCAACGACACACCCTACGGCCTGACCAACTATGTGCAGAGCCAGGACGGCGACAAGCGCATGCGCGTCGCCCGGCGGCTGCG
>JAVKCR010000523.1:0-1894 GCA_040222645.1 Rhodospirillales bacterium | reverse complement strand
GGCGGCCAGGCGTCCGCCGGGAAGGTCTGGTTTCCCGGGTGCTGGCAGGGCGGCCGGTCCAAGAATTGCGCGGTATCGCCTCTCCAGGTAGCGATCCAGCATCCCGTCGGGCATCAGCCGCAGCGCCTTTACCTGGAGTTTCCGGATCTGTTCTCTGGCACGGAACACCAGCAGGCGAACGATCGGGGTACGCTTTCGAAACTCGCGACGCGCCACGTACATGCCGTCACGGTCTTTCTGTCCCTCACGGTGAACAACCGTGGAATAGGGCTGTGCCATGACAGAAACATTCGGCCGGTCCAGCCGCACATGGCCGCCGACGCTTGCGTCGCGTTCCAGGGACGCCGCGGTGACCGCCTTTGCCACTTCAAGGAGGTTCAGGAGTTCCCGGTACTCAATGAATGACTGGTTCCAGAGCCCGTAACCCGGAACAGCCACGTCTCCCAGTTTCGCTTCTATGTCCGCGATCACCGCTTCCATCCGGCGCAGCCCGTCATATGTCCGGGCCGGGCCGATATGTTCCCAGGCGGCAACCTGCAGGCGCTGACGCAAGCGGGCGCCGTTTTCCGGTCCCTCCCTGCCGAAGATGGTCTGAACCGTCTCGATACCTGGTCGGAAATCGGCATCATCGCCACGCGGTTGCGTAGCGGCAGCGAGCCGGGCCGCCGCCCTCCCCGCCCTGAGACCGAAGACGGCGTTCTCCGTCAGGGCCGTCGTGCCGAGCCGGTTGGCACCGAACACGCCCCCCATCGCCTGGCCCGCGGTGAACAGCCCGGCAATTCCGTCCGACGCAGCCCCGTCTCCGGCACCGCCCACCGACTGGCCGTCGGTACCGGCACGAATGCCGCCCATCATGTAGTGAGCCGCCGGGCGGACTTCCCAGGGCTCCTCGCACCTGGCGGCGGCCTTGCCCAGGGCCTGGCGGACATTCTGGTATCCCGTCTGCTGCTGGGTCGAGACGAGAAGCAGGAACAACGGGCCAGACTTTTCGAGCCTGGCATTGGCCGACAGATCCAGAAACGCACCGCCGGCATCCGTTCCGCGCCCATCGGCGACGGCGCGCATGATCGCAGCCGAACATTCGGCCCTGGTCCGGATGTAGACACTGTCGAGAATGACATTGCCGTGCTTGTCGCGCAGCACGCCCAGAAAGCTTGCCGTGGAAGGATCACCCACCAGCAACCCTTCATAGGAAGGCGGCGCGGCGAGGCAGAACGGCAGGAACTGCACCTGTTCCATATCCACGAGATCGGCGCCGGCGCGCGCCGCCACGGCGTAGCTGTCGCCGGTGTTTCCCCGCATCGTATCGGTCTTGGGAAAATAGAGCGTCGAAAGACCACCCGCAGCGATCACCACGGAGGGCGCCCTGATTGCCAGCAATCGACCGCCCGCGGCATCATATACAAGACCGCCGACTACCCGGCCTTTTCCGCCATCTTTCGCTTCATCTAGAACCAGGTCGAGGAACCAGGCGTCTTCGAGGTAGTCGATCCGCTCGGACTCGATCAGGATGTTCCAGCTTGCATGGCTGAACGCGACGCCCGCATTCTTGTGCCCGACAGATCGGCCCATGGTATGTCCGCCCTTGGCCAGCGGCCGCGCAAAGGGACCCCGTCGCGCTGCATTGATCTTCGGCCGAAGGCCATGGGTACGGTACCAGTCATAGGCATCCCGGCTGTCCCGGGCATAGCTGTCGGTGATCGCCGGCACCGGCAGGTCGGCGCCGGACACCCGGAGGTTCTCCGACAATGCCTCGACCGTATCCCGGTCACTGGCTGATTGCCGTACCGTCGCACTGCCCTCCGAAATCTTGGTGTCAGAGCAGCCGATCGGGTCCTTCGAGATGACCAGCACCTTCGCCCCGTCTTCGGCAGCCGCCCCGGCGGCCGCGCTC
>JAVKCR010000522.1:0-5435 GCA_040222645.1 Rhodospirillales bacterium | reverse complement strand
GTTCTGGTGCTGTCGAAGGCGCTCTCCAACTCGGGCGTGACGGAGCATATCGCCCGCGCCGTGGCGCCGTTCACCCGCTCGACCCCGATGCATATCGGCGCCCTGGCGGGCATCGGCGGGGCAATGTCCGGGTTCATGAACAATGTCGGCGCGCTGGCGCTGCTGATGCCGGTGGCGATCCAGACCGCCGCGGATGCCGGGCGACGTGCGGGGGTGCTGCTGATGCCCTTGTCCTTCGGGTCGATCCTCGGCGGTCTGATCACCCTTATCGGCACGCCGCCCAACGTCATCATCGCGAATTACCGGGCGGTGAAATCAGGCGAACCGTTCGGCATGTTCGACTTCACGCCGGTCGGTCTCGTGCTCGCGATAACCGGCATCCTGTACGTCGCCTTCATCGGCTGGCGGCTGATGCCGGGCGGCCGGAAGGGTTCCGCCGATGCCGAGGATCTCGCCCAGATCGACAATTTCGTCATCGAACTGGTGGTGCCCGAGGACAGCCCGCACATCGATTCCTCCTGGCAGGACCTCGAGAAGCTGGCCGACGAGGTCGACCTGCAGGCCCTCGCCATCATCCGGCGCGGCCGCAGGCTGAGCGGCTTTCCGCGCGCCGAGCCGCTGCGCGCCGGCGATATCCTGCTGGTCGAGACCAGCACGGCGGATGCCGACAAGTTCGCCTCGAAAACCGGCCTGACCATCGCCGGCACCGAGGAGAAGGACCGGCCAAAGCTCGAAACCGAGGGGTTGAGGCTGATGCAGGCGGTCGTCCAGCCGCGGTCGCGGGCCGCCGGCCGCACCGTCGATTCCATCCGCTTCCGCCGCCGCCACGAGGTACGCCTGCTCGGAATCTCGCGCCACGGCAGGCCGCATCGCGAGCGCCTGCGGCATTTCCAGCTGCGGGCCGGCGACGTGGTTCTGCTCTATGGCGAGCAGGACCATCTCGAGGCTGCCGCCAGCCGTCTCGACCTGCTGGCGCTGTCCGGCGCACCGGTGACGCTCGGCGCCCGCCGCAAGGCCATCGCCACCGTCGGCATTTTCGCCGCCGCCGTCGCGCTGGCCGCCTTCAATGTTCTCGCCCTGCCGATCGCGCTCGGCATCGCGGCGCTGCTGGTGGTGTCGATCAACGTGGTGGCCGCCCGCGATCTCTACGAGGCGGTCGACTGGCCGGTGATCGTGCTGCTCGGCGCGATGATACCGGTGGGCGGCGCGCTGGAGGCGACCGGGCTGGCGGATCTCGTGGCCAAGGGGCTGATCACCCCGCTGGCGGACCAGCCGGTCATCGCCCTGGTCGCCGTCTTCGCCATCACAATGACCGTCTCCGACGTGCTCAACAACGCGGCGACCGCGGTGCTGATGGCGCCGATCAGCGTGCGCATCGCCGACGGTCTCGGGGTCAATCCGGATTCCTTCCTGATGGCTGTGGCGATCGGCGCCTCCTGCGCCTTCCTGACGCCGATCGGCCACCAGAACAATGCGCTGGTGATGGGACCGGGAGGCTACCGGTTCGGCGATTACTGGCGCATGGGACTGCCGCTGGAGGTGCTGCTGATCGCCATCGGCACGCCGATGATCCTGCTGGTCTGGCCGCTCTAGGGAAGCGACCACGCGCGAATCCGGCTTGACCGGGCGCGCGGGCGCCGTCATCAAGACCCCATGTTCGGATTGCCCTCGCTCTCGAAACTCATCGTCCTCGGCCTCGTCATCGCGGCGGTCTGGTACGGCTTCAGGTTCATCAGCCGTCTCGACGCCCAGCGCAAGGCGGACGCCGCCGCCAGCGGCAAGCGTCCGTCCAGGAAGCGCAAGGCCGAACCGGACCCGGAACCCGACATCGAGACCGTCGCCATGGTCGCCTGCCGGCAATGCGGCGCCTTCGTGCCGGAGAACGGCAAGACCTCCTGCGAGCATGAGGGCTGCCCCATGCTGATCTCGCGGCGCTGAAGGCCCTTCCCCGGGGAGCATAAACGGGTGTAGCATCTGGTCCGGACAAAAGGGAAACGGACAAGATGCAGATCAACAATCTCTGCGATCACCCGCTGGCCGCGGAAGCGACCGGCCTGGATACCCGCGCGGACGGATGGGAAGCCGGCATCGCCGCGGCCTTCGCGGATCACCCGGTGCTCTGCCTGCGCCGACAGTCGCTCGACGCGGACGGCTATGTCGCGGCGATGAGCCGGCTGGGCCGGCCGAAGAAACAATTGCACCAGCAATACCGCCATCCCGAGCGCCACGAGATCATGCGGCTCGCCTCCGACCAGGTCGACGTGAAGGGCGACGGCAGGAAGATCGTCATCGGCACCGCCTGGCATACCGACGATTCCTACATGGCGGAGCCGTCCGCGGTGACCATCCTGCAGGCGGAGATCCTGCCGGCCAGCGGCGGCGACACGGATTTCGCCGACACCCGCCAGGCCTGGGACGCCCTGCCGGAAGGCCGCAGGCGCGAGATCGAAGGGCTCAAGGTCGAGCACCGCTACTATTCCCGGCGCAATGTCGGCAAGGTGGCGAAACGCACGCCGGAGGAAGAGGCCCAGACCCCGCCGGTCCATCATCCGCTGGTGCGCACCCACCCGGTGACCGGGCGCAAGGCGCTTTATCTCAACCCCAACCGCATGCATTGCGTGGTCGGCATGCCGCTCGACGAGGGCGATGCGCTGCTGGACGAACTGATCGCGCACGCCACCCGACCGGACTTCACCTACCGGCACCGCTGGCAGGATGGCGACATCGTGATGTGGGACAATCGCTGCACCATGCACCGGGCCAACCACGATTACGGCGACCAGCCCAGGCGGATGAACCGCATCCTCCTCGCCGGGGACCGGCCGGTTTAGTCAACGGGGCCGGGTTAACCCTGTTCGTTCGAAAAATGTTCTGGCAGCGGGTATTGTTTCGAAAGGCTTTTTCGGCGTTTACCACATAATTTTACCATGATTCGCAAAACCGGAACGCCGGGTGAACATCGATGACCCCGGCACGGTCGCTTGACGGAAGATGTGCATATACACATGATGCGGCATGAACAGCGATCTTCCGCCTGACATGCTCGGCCAGTGCATGGTGGTGAAAACCCGCCAGGCGGCGCGCGCCGTGACCCGGCGCTACAACCAGCTGCTGCGCCCGCTCGGCATCCAGACCACGCAGGCCTCCCTGCTGTTCGCGATCCGCAGCGGCCGCTTCGACAGCGTCAGCGACATGGCCAACACCCTCGGGATCGAGCGCAGCGCGCTGACCCGCAACCTGAAGCCCCTGCGCGACATGGGCCTCGTCGTCTCCGACAACGAGGGCAAGGGCCGCGCTCAGCGGCTCAGCCTGACGCCGGAAGGCGCCGCGCTGGCCGCCACCGTGCTGCCGATGTGGGTCGACGCGCAGAACGCCCTGAAGGCCGAGCTCGGCGAGCGCACCTGGAACATGGTCCAGCACTCGCTGACCATCATGGGAGAGGTCGGGTGACAGAGACACAACCCTCGTCCTGAACTCGTTTCAGGACCTCGACCGTCTGGCCTGTGTTTCCTTTGGCAGGCCCAGGCAGGTTGAGCGAGGTCCTGAAAAGAGTTCAGGACGAGGATGTAATTTACCTCAAGTAGTGCATATACACATCCAAGGAGAGCCGACATGACATCTGCCATCGTGATCACCGGAATGGGTCTCGTCACCCCGCTGGGCTGCGGCGTGACGGAGGTCTGGAACCGCCTGACGTCCGGGCTGTCCGGCATCCGCCTCAACGACCGTATCGACGTCAGCGACCTGTCGGCCCGCATCGCCGGCCTGGTGCCCCGCATCGGCGACGACCCGGCCGGGCTCGACGAGACCGCCATCGTCGAGCCGAAGGAACGCAAGAAGATCGACCACTTCACCCGCTACGCCCTGAAGGCGGCGAAGGAGGCGCTCGACCAGGCCGGCTGGCTGCCGACGGATCAGAAATCCCGCGACCGCACCGCCACCGTGATCGCCACCGGCATCGGCGGGTTCCCCGTCATCACCGAGGCGAAGGCGATGCTGGATGCACGCGGACCGCGGCGGCTGTCGCCCTTCGTGGTACCCGCCTTCCTCGCCAACCTCGCGGCGGGCAACGTCTCGATCCGCTACGGCTTCCGCGGCCCCATCGGCACGCCGGTGACCGCCTGCGCCGCGGGCCTGCAGGCGATCGGCGACGCGATCCGGATGATACGCTCGGGCGAGGCCGACGTGGCCATCGCCGGCGGCACGGAAGCCTGCGTCGACCGGCTGTCCATCGGCGGGTTCGCAGCCGCCCGGGCGCTCTCGACCCGCAACGAGGCGCCGGCGGAAGCGTCGCGCCCCTTCGACCGCGACCGCGACGGCTTCGTGATGGGCGAAGGCGCCGGCCTCGTCGTGCTGGAAACCCGCGACCATGCCGAGGCGCGCGGCGCGACGCCGATCGCCGAAATCTCCGGCTACGGCACCAGCGCCGACGCCTGGCATCTCACCGCCGGGCCGGAGGACGGCGCGGGTGCGGCGCTCGCCATGCAGGCCTGCCTCGCCATGCATGGCGGCGATGGCTCGGACATCGGCTACATCAACGCGCATGCCACCTCGACCCCGGTCGGCGACCGCGGCGAGATCGCCGCCCTGCGCGCCGTCTTCGGCGACCGGCTGAGGGATATCGCCATCTCCTCGACCAAGTCGGCCATCGGCCACCTGCTGGGTGCAGCCGGCGGGGTGGAGGCGGTGTTCACGGCGATGGCGGTGAAGACCGGCATCCTGCCGCCGACGCTCAACCTGCATCACCCGGAGGACGGCATGGCGGACCTCGACCTCGTGCCGCTGAAGGCGGTGCGGCGGAAGATCGATGCCGCGCTCTGCAACGGCTTCGGGTTCGGCGGCGTCAACGCCACGCTGGCCTTCCGCCGGGCCGGCTGAACCGGGCCCGCATTCCGGGGAGGAGCCGGCGCCTCTCCCCGGATTCGAATGAGAACAAAATAAGAACTTGAAAGCGCCCGGAACTGTCGTCACAGTGCGCGCAACTGTCGCGTTTCACGCATTCCGGGAGGATGATTTCATGAGCGAACAGAATCACACGGGCTCCTGTCTCTGCGGCGCCGTCGCCTTCGAGGTGAACGGGCCGCTGACCGGCGTCAGCTTCTGCCATTGCAGCCAGTGCCGGAAGATGACCGGCCACTACCTTGCCTCCACCCAGGCGGAAGCCGCCGACATGACCTTCACCGAGGATCGCGGCCTGAAATGGTTCCGCTCCAGTGAAGGGGCGGAACGCGGCTTCTGCGCGGAATGCGGCTCCACCCTGTTCTGGCGTGCCGACGGCCGGGCGGACCTCTCGATCGCCATCGGCGTGATCGACGGCGCGACCGGGCTCGGCGGCGGCCACCATATCTTCGTCGCCGACAAGGGCGATTACTACGAGCTGGCGGACGATCTGCCCAAGTTTCCGGTGACGTCGAGTGGCTAGGAAGCGCCCCCTC
>JAVKCR010000521.1:0-10503 GCA_040222645.1 Rhodospirillales bacterium | reverse complement strand
CGCCACCTGATCGACGACAGGCACCCCGATGTTCGATATCGGCTGGTCCGAAATGATGGTGATCGGCGCACTTGCGCTGATCGTCATCGGACCCAAAGATCTGCCAAAGGCATTGAAAACCGTCGGCAAATGGGTCCGTCGGGCGAAGGATATGGCGCGCGAGTTCCAATCCGGCGTCGACGAGATGGTGCGCGAGTCCGAGCTCGAGGAAGCGCGCGAGACGCTGCGCAACACCTCCAGCCTCGACAAGAAGATCGCCGATACCGTCGACCCGTCCGGCGAGATGACCAAGGCCATGCGCGAGCAGGGCGAATCGATCCAGCGCGACTTGGAGAAGGACGAGACGGAGCCCGCGAAACCGGCGCCTGCAGCGGCGGCCGAAAGCAAGCCTGTCGAAGATAAAACGGCGGCCAAGCCCGCACCCGCGAAACCCGCAAAACCGTCCGTGAAGAAGGCGGCCAAACCGGCCCCCGGCAAGAGTGAGGGGACCGGGGACTGATGGTCGATGGACCGGATTCAGATGTAAAGATGCCGCTGCTTGACCACCTGGTCGAGCTCCGCAAGCGGCTGATGTGGTCGTTCGTCACGCTGATCGTGCTGACCTTCGCCTTCTATGGCGTCGCCGAGCATATCTACCAGTTCCTCGTCTCGCCGCTGGCGGAGGCCTACCAGGAACTCGGCGCGAAAAGCCCGCGCATGATCTTCACGGCGCTGCACGAGGCGTTCTTCACCTACATCAAGGTCGCGTTCTTCGCGGCGGCCTTCGTGTCCTTCCCGGTCTTCGCCACGCAGCTATGGATTTTCGTCGCACCCGGACTCTACAAGCACGAGAAGAGCGCCTTCGCGCCGTTCCTGATCGCGACGCCGCTGCTGTTCCTCGCCGGTGGCGCCTTCGTCTATTACTTCGTGATGCCGGTCGCCTGGCGCTTCTTCCTTGGTTTCCAGGGTGGCGGCGTCGATGGCGGCATGGCGATCGAACTGGAAGCCAAGGTCAACGAGTACCTCTCGCTGGCGATGCGGCTGATCTTCGCCTTCGGGCTGTGTTTCGAACTGCCGGTGGTGATGACGCTGCTGGCCCGCGTCGGCATGGCGACCAGCAAGGGCATGCGGGAAAAGCGGCGCTACGCCATCGTCGCCGCCTTCGTCGTCGCCGCGGTGCTGACCCCGCCCGACCCGCTGAGCCAGATCGGCCTCGCGGTGCCGACCATCCTGCTCTACGAGATTTCCATCATCTGCGCCCGCATTGTCGAGAAGCAGCGCGGCGACGCCGAGGAAACCGAGGACGACCCCGAAGGCGACGACCCGACGAAGGCCGATCCCGACGACGAGGATGACGGCATCGCCGAGGAGAACGACTTCAACGAGGGCCGCAAGACCTAGAGACCTGCGTCATCCTGGCAGCATCGGGATGACGAATGTTCGAGTTCCAGTGAAGGCCCATCCTCGCGTCATCCCGGGGCCGCCGCAGGTGGAGCCCGGGACCTCGGGCGGCTGCCGCAGACTCGGGAGATCCCGGACTGGCGCTGCGCGCCATCCAGGATGACGTTCGTTATTGGTTTTCTCGTTCCAGAACGACCATGCTCGATGCCAGGGTAGGCCGTTCTTTCTGTTCATTCCTCGTCCTGAACTCGTTTCAGGACCCCGAGAGACAAGTCCGAGCCTGGCGATTGCACCCAGATCAATTAATCGAGGTCCTGAAACGAGTTCAGGACAAGGCGATTGGCAGTCTCACAGCTTTCCCGGCTCACCCCGCTGGACGCCCGGAGAAGCGGTTCGTATAAACGCGGCGGATTCACGACAGACGGAAGTCGCATGTTCGACATCAAATGGATTCGCGAGAACCCCGAAGACTTCGACCGGGGCCTTGCGCGGCGCGGCCTTGCACCGCTGGCGGCGGACCTGCTCGCGCTCGACGCCGAGACACGGCGCGTGCGCACCGAGACCCAGGCCCTGCAGCAGCGCCGGAACGAGGCGTCGAAAGAGATCGGTGCGGTCAAGCGCGACGGCGGCGACGCCTCGGCCCTGATGGCCGAGGTGGCGGAGATCAAGGACGCCATGCAGGCGGGCGAGAACCGCGAACGCGAGCTTGCCGAGGACCTTGAACACCGGCTCTGCATCATCCCGAATCACCTCGACGCCGACGTGCCTGACGGGGCGGACGAAAGCGCCAACGTGGAAATCCGCCGCGTCGGGTCCCCGCGCGGTTTCGATTTCGCGGCGAAGGAGCATTTCGAGATCGGCGAGGCGCTCGGCCAGATGGATTTCGAGATCGCGGCGAAGATGTCCGGTTCGCGCTTCTCCATGCTGCTCGGCGGGCTGGCGCGGCTGGAACGCGCGCTCGGCGAGTTCATGCTCGACCTGCACACCACCGAGTTCGGCTACACGGAAGTCTCCTCGCCGATGCTGGTGCGCGAAAATGCTCTGTTCGGCACCGGCCAGCTGCCGAAATTCTCCGAGGACCTGTTCCGCACCACCGGCGATCACTGGCTGATCCCGACCGCCGAGGTGACGCTGACCAACATCGCCGCCGACCGCATCCTGGAGACCGAGGCGCTGCCGATGCGCTTCACCGCCCGCACCGGCTGCTTCCGCTCGGAAGCAGGTGCCGCCGGGCGCGACACCCGCGGCATGCTGCGCCAGCACCAGTTCACCAAGGTCGAGCTTGTCTCGATCACCCATCCGGAGAAGAGCGCCGAGGAACATGAGCGCATGACGGCGGCCGCCGAGGAAGTTCTCAAGCGCCTCGAACTGCCGTTCCGCACCATGGTGCTGGCCAGCGGCGACACCGGCTTCGGCGCCCGCAAGACCTACGATATCGAGGTCTGGCTGCCCGGGCAGGGAAGCTACCGGGAAATCTCCAGCTGCTCCAATTGCGGCGACTTCCAGGCCCGGCGCATGAAGGCGCGGTTCCGCGAAGAAAACGTCAAGGGCACCCGGTTCGTCCATACATTGAACGGCTCCGGCGTCGCCGTCGGCCGCGCGCTGATCGCGGTCCTCGAGAACTACCAGCAGGCGGAAGGCTCCGTCGCCGTACCGGCCGCGCTGCAGCCCTACATGGGCGGCCGCACGGTGATCGCGGCCTGAGATGTTCAACAAGCCGATCGACCTCGCCAAGGCGCGTATCCTGGTTTCCAACGACGACGGCATCAACGCCGACGGGCTTGCCATCCTCGAGCGCATCGCGCGCGAACTCTCGGATGACGTCTGGGTCGTGGCGCCGGAAATCGAGCAGTCCGGCGCCGGCCATTCGCTGACGCTGCACCAGCCGCTGCGCGTCCGCCCGTTCGAGGAGAAGCGTTTCGCGGTTTCCGGCACGCCGACCGATTGCGTGCTGCTGGCGATCAACCACATCCTCGCCGACCGCAAGCCGGACATCGTGCTGTCCGGCATCAACCGGGGCGGCAACCTGGGCGAGGACGTGACCTATTCCGGCACCATCGCGGCGGCGATGGAAGGCACGCTGCTCGGCGTGCCGTCGATCGCGCTCAGCCAGTTCTACGGCCCCGACCGGCAGGTGGACTGGAGCGCCGCGAACGGCGAGGGTGCGCGCATCGTGCGCGAGCTCGCCGCCATCGGCTGGCCGCCGAACATCGTGATGAACGTGAACTTCCCGGAAGTCCGCTCCGCCGGCATGAAGGGGGTCGAGATCTGCCGCCAGGGCAAGCGCAAGATCGGCGACCAGCTCGACCACCGCACCGACCCGCGCGGCCGCTCCTATTTCTGGATCGGCGCGATGCGCGAGGAAGATATTTCGACGCCGGGGACTGACATCCATGCGGTGCATCAGGGTATGATCGCGATCACGCCGCTCGATCTCGATCTCACCCATGGCCCGATGTGGGAGATCCTGCAGCACAGGATGGGATAGCCGGCTTGGATTCGCGCAAGATACGCCTGATCATGGAGATGCGCCGCGCCGGCGTTCACGACCGGCGCATCATTGCCGCGATCGAGCAGACCCCGCGCGAGCTGTTCGTCCCCGAAGCCTTCCGCGACCGTGCCTACGACATGACGGCGCTGCCGATCGGCTGCAGCCAGACCGTCACCGACCCGCTGGAAATCGCACGGACCTGCCAGGCGCTGGCACCGGCGGCGAACTCCAGGATGCTCGAGATCGGCACCGGCTCGGGCTACCAGGCCTCGATCCTCGCGCGCATCTGCCGGCGCATCTACACCATCGAGCGTTTCCGCAGCCTGCTCGCGGAGGCCGAGACGCGGTTCGTCGAGCAGAAGCTGTTCAACGTCGTCTGCAAGGTGTCCGACGGCGCCCGCGGCTGGCCGGAACAGGCGCCGTTCGATTGCATCGTGGTGTCGGCGGCGGCGGAAGACATCCCGCCCTTGCTGGCCGACCAGCTCAAGGTCGGCGGGGTGATGCTGGTGCCGGTCGGCGACACGCCGGTCGACCAGCAGATGATCCGGGTCACGCGCACCGGGGACGGCTTCGAGACCGAGGAGCTCTGGCCGACCCGTTTCGTGCCGCTGACCGAGGGGACGGCGCCGTGATCCGCAGCCTCGCGATCATCGCGGGGCTGCTGGCGCTGGCCGCCTGCGCGCGATCCGGCCCGCCGGCACCGGTGGTGACTGGTGCGGCGGGCGAGACCGCGCCGAGATCGGCCGCCAGCACCAGCGGGGGCGTGGTCTCCTACGTGGTGCAGCGCGGGGACACGCTCTACGCCATCGCGCGGCGCTTCAACGTGCCGCTGCGGCGGGTCATCGAGCTCAACGACTTCGATCCACCCTACACGCTGCTTGTCGGACAGCGCGTGCGCGTGCCGGTGGTCGCGATCCATATCGTGCGCAGCGGAGAAACCCTGTCGGAGATCGCCGGCCGCTACGATCTCGGGCTTGCCGAACTGGCCGTCGCGAACGGCATCCAGGCGCCCTACGTGATCTATGTCGGCCAGGAAATCAGACTGCCGAGGGCGGTGATCGCCGCAACGTCTTCGTCGGCCGCCCCGCCGCCGCGGTCGTCATCGTCATCGCAATCGCAGGCGCCCTCGCAAGCATCCGCCCCGCCGGCGCCCGCGCCGAGACCGCAACCGGCTCCGGTTGACGCGGCCAGCGTCGTGACTGAACCGTCGCAAGCCTCGGCGCAGTCCCTGCCAGTGCCGCGAACGAAGCCGATCGACCAGGCATCGCGTGCGGTCCCGGCGCCGGCGCCGCGTTCGGGCAAGCTGCTGGACTGGCCGATCACCGGGCGCATCCTGTCGGAATTCGGCCCGAAGCCCGGCGGGCTGCGCAATGACGGGATCAATATCGCCGCGCCGAGAGGTGCAAAGGTGACGGCAGCGGAGAACGGCGTGGTTGCCTATGCCGGCGACGATATCAGGGCTTACGGCAACCTGCTGCTGGTCAAGCATGCGGACGGCCTGATGACGGCCTACGCCCATCTCGAGCGTTTCCTGGTCAAGCGCGGCGACAAGGTCAAGCGCGGCCAGCTGATCGGCACCGTCGGCTCGTCGGGCGCCGTGACCATACCGCAATTGCATTTCGAGGTTCGGAAGAAATCGGACCCGGTCGACCCGCGCGGGTTCCTGCCGAGATTGACGGCGATGGCGCGGTAGCGCCTGCTTCATCCCATCCTGGTGATGGCGCGAATTATGAGATTTCACTGCCGATCGGATTGGGCGCGGCGAAATGACAGGCCGCGCGATGACGGCCGCCGGTCGATTGCAATTGCGGTTCCTCCCGGCGGCAGATGTCTTGCGCGATGGGGCAGCGTGTGTGGAAACGGCAGCCGGTCGGGATCCTGTCGGGGGAGGGGACGTCGCCCGACAGGATGATGCGCTTGCGCCGGGCCTTCGGGTCCGGCACGGGGGCCGCCGAAAGCAGCGCCTGCGTGTAGGGATGGTGCGGGCGTTCGAACAGGGAACGCTTGTCGGCGATCTCGATGATCCGGCCGAGATACATCACAGCGACCCGGTCGGCGATATGGCGGACCACGGCGAGGTCGTGGGCGACGAACAGGTAGGCGATCCCCATCTCGCGCTGGAGGTCGCGCATCAGGTTGATGACCTGGCTCTGCACGGAGACGTCGAGGGCGGAAACCGGCTCGTCGGCGACGATCAGTTTCGGCCGGACCGCGATGGCGCGGGCGATGCCGACCCGCTGGCGCTGGCCGCCGGAGAACTGGTGGGGATAGCGTTCCGCGTGCCAGGCGCCGAGGCCGACCTGCTGCAACAGCTCGATCACCTTGTCGGCCTGTTCCTTCCGGTTTCGGACCAGTCCGTGCACGCGCAGCGGCTCGGCGATGATGTCGGCAATGCGCTCGCGGGGATTGAGCGAGGCATAGGGATCCTGGAAAACCATCTGGATGTTTCGGCGCTGCCGGCGCAGTTCGGCCGGTTTCAGCGCGGAGAGGTCGGTGCCGTCGAACAGCACGCGGCCTGCGGTCGGTTCGATCAGGCGCAGCGCCAGCCGCGCGGTGGTGGACTTGCCGCATCCCGACTCTCCGACCAGGGCAAGAGTCTCGCCGGCCTCGATGGTGAATGAGACATCGTCGACCGCCCGGACTGGCGGGCCGGAGGAAGCGACGCCGAGCGGGCTCATCTTGACGAAATGCTTGGCAAGCCCTTCGGCCACCAGCAGCGGGGACGTTCCGGTCATGGCTTGCCTTCCGCAGCGGACGGCGGCCGCATAAAGTTCTCGTGCTTCCAGCATTGCGCCTGCTGGCCGTGGCCGACCGCGACCATTGGCGGCGGTGCCTCGCGGCAGATGTCGCGGACAATCTCGCAGCGCGGGTTGAAGCGGCAGCCCGTCGGCCAGGCAAGCGGACTCGGGACCGAACCCGGGATCTGGTGGAGGCGCTCCTGGTCCTCCCCAAAGCGGGGGATCGATTGCAGCAGGCCATGGGTGTAGGGATGGCCCGGTCGTTCGAACAGGCGCTCGACCGACCCGGTCTCGACGATCTGGCCCGCATACATCACGACCACGTCGTCAGCGACCTCGGCGATCACGCCGAGGTCGTGGGTGATCATGATGATCGCGGTGCCCAGCCGTTCGCGCAGGTCCTGCAGCAGATCGAGGATCTGTGCCTGCACGGTGACATCGAGCGCCGTCGTCGGTTCGTCTGCGATCAGTACCTTGGGGTCGCAGCACAGAGCCATGGCGATCATCACACGCTGGCGCATGCCGCCGGAAAGCTCATGCGGGTACTGTTCGGCCCGGCCCTTCGGATTGGGAATGCCGACCAGTTCCAGCAATTCGACGGCGCGGTCCCACGCCTGGGCACGGGTCAGTCCCTGGTGCAGCATGCCGGCCTCGGAGATCTGGTGGCCGGCGGTGAAGACCGGGTTGAGCGAGGTCATCGGCTCCTGGAAGATCATCGCGATGTCGCGGCCGCGGATCTCGCGCATCCGTGCCTCGGGCAGAGAGAGCAGGTCCTGCCCGTCGAACCGGATGGTACCCTCGGCAATTTCGCCCCGGCCGCGCGGCAGCAGTCGCATGATGGAGAGCGCGGTAACGCTCTTGCCCGACCCGGACTCCCCGACGATACCGAGGCAGCCGCCCGGTCGGACATCGAAGGAGACGTGGTCGAGCGCACGCACGGTGCCGCGCCGGGTCCGGAAATCGGTGCAGAGGTTCGAGACCGACAGGACGGGACTGGTATCGCTGGGGGTCATTCGTGGTGCTCCGGGTCGAGCGCGTCGCGTATCGCGTCGCCGACGATGTTGAAGGCGAGCACGCACAGGGTAACGGCGAGGCCGGCGGTGATGACCGGCCAGGGAGAACTCAGGAGCCCGCCGAGACCATCGCGGATGATGTTGCCCCAGCTCGGGTCGGGCGCCTGAACGCCGAGACCAAGGAAGCTGAGCGTTGCCTCGATGCGAATGGCGGTCGCGATCCAGAGTGTCGCCACCACGATGATGGGGCCGGAGATGTTCGGCAGCACGTGGCGCAGGATGATGACGAAGGAAGGCTGGCCGACGGCAAAGGCCGCCTCGATGTAGGGTTCGTTGCGGACGGCCATGGTCGAAGCGCGCGCGACACGGATGAAGCGCGGGAAGAAGGCGAAGGCGACTGCCGCTATCACGTTGCTGAAACCCGGCCCGAGGGCGGCGGCAACAAGAATGCCGAGCAGCAGCGACGGAAACGAGATCAGCATGTCCGTGATGCGCCCGACGATACGGTCGACCCAGCCCTGGTAGAACCCGGCGAGCGTCCCGACCAGTGTGCCGGCAATGCATGCGATCACCGGCGCGGTCATGGCGAGGACCATTGAGGGCCGCGCGCCCCAGATCACCCGGCTCAATACGTCGCGGCCAAAGCCATCCGCCCCGAACCAATAGTCCGACGAGGGCGCGGCGTTCATGTTTAGCAGGCTTTGTTCCACCGGGTTGTAGGGAGCGATCCACGGCGCGGCGATCGCCATGACGATGAAGCAGAAGATCAGGAACAGCCCGAACCAGGTCAGCTTGCTGGCAAGGAACCGGTTGAGGAAGCCGAGGAACCCGACCTGTTCTGCCGTCTCCGCCGGCATGCCGGGCTGGTCGTCCCGGATGGTGTCCTTCGTCATGCTCATCGGCCCTGGATTCGTATCCTGGGGTCGATCAGGGCGTAGACCACGTCGACCATCACATTAACCAGCACCACGAAAAACGCGAACATCACGAGACCCGCCTGCACGATGGTGTAGTCCCGGCCAGTGATACCGTTGACCAGCACCGCGCCGATGCCGGGCCGGGAGAAGATGAGTTCGATGGAGATCGAGCCGGACAGCATCGTCAGGATGTAGATGCCGAAACCGGTGACCACGGGGATCAGGGCGTTGCGCAAGGCATGCTTGGTGATCACGAGGCGTTCGGAAACGCCCTTGGCGCGGGCGGTGCGGACGTAATCCCTGCCAAGAACTTCCAGCAGCGCGGAGCGGGTCAGCCGGCTGGTGAAGGCGGCCATGACGAGTCCGAGGGTGCAACCGGGCAGGACAAGGTGGTGCAGGCGATCAAGGAAATCGCCGCCGCCGCCCATGATCGGCAGCCAGTCGAGATGCAGGGCAAAGACGATGAGCATCAGGGCTCCGAGGTAGAAATCAGGTATGCAGAGCCCGACGAGCGCGAATATCCGCGCGAGGTAATCGACGGTCCGGCCCTTGTTGACCGCCGAGACGATACCGGCCGGCACGCCGATCAGCATGCCGATGGTCATCGCGGCAGCCGCGAGCTGCATCGTGTAGGGGAGGTTGCTCAGAAGGACGTCGAGGATGACGTCGTTATTCGCCATGGACCGGCCGAAATCCAGCTGCAGCATGTTCCAGAGGAAACTGAAGTACTGCTCGTAGAGCGGACGGTTGAGGCCCAGTTCCTCACGGAATGCCCTGATCTGTTCTTCACCCGCCATGTCGCCCAGCGCGGCGATTGCTGGATCACCGGGGAGGACCCGGAGCGCCAGGAACACGATGGTAAGAACCAGGAGCAGCGTGATGATGGCATCAGCCAGCCTCATGCCGAGATAACGCGTCATCCTCGTCTCGCCCCTGCTAGCCCTTCAGTCTGGCCTTGTTCAGCACATACTGTGGATAGCCTGCCTCGACCTCGAACCCAAGGTCGACGCGGGGGCCGAGCACCGTGATCAGGGACTGGGTGGTCAGCGTGAAGGCGGGCATGTCGTCGAGGATCTTCAGTTCCGCCTTGCGGGTGAGCTCGTTTCGCTTTGCCAGGTCCGCTTCCTTCGAGACCATGTCGAGGATGTCGTCGATGCCATTGCCATCTTCACCGTAATGGCTGTGGTTTTCCCCGCCGGAACCGTCCGACCGCGAGATTTCGGAAGAGGCGAACTGGCCGAACAGAGCCTGCGACGGTACCGGTGCGTGGGACTTGCTGTAGGGCATCAACAGCCCCTTGTCCTGCTTTCGGTCGTTGTGGAAGGTCGTGTGGTCGATGATGTTGAGCTTCATGTTGATATTGGCCTTGCGCAGCATCTCCTGCACCAGCAGCATCATCGAGCGGTAGTCTTCGCGCTGGCTGGTGAACGCCTCGAATTCGAGCCCGTTCGGATAGCCGGCCTCGGCCAGCAGCTTCTTCGCCGCGTCGACGTCGTAGCCGAGCCGCTCGTCCAGCGCCTCGGTGTAGCCGTGCACGCCGGGCGAGGTGATGATGCCGGCCGGGAAACTCATGCCGCGCATCGTCTTCTTGCGGATCGTGTCGATGTCGATCGCGCGGTACATGGCCTCGCGGACCTTCGGGTTCTTGAACGGGTTGCCGCCGGCGACCTCGGTGTGCCGCAGCTTGTCGACGCCGGTGTCGACCCCGAAGAAGATCGTGCGGATCTGGTTGACCTGCTCGACCTTGAGGCCGGGCGTGGCCTTGATCCGGGCCAGGTCCTGCAGCGGCGGGTCGAGCACGAAGTCGAGTTCGCCCGACAGCAGCGCCGCCACCCGGGTCGCGGGGTTGGCGATCGGCCGGTAGACGATCTCGCTCACGTTGGTCTTCGGGTCGGAGACTCCCCAGCCCCACCAGGCCTCGTTGACCGTCAGCCGGGTCTCGATGTCCGGGTCGCGCTTGGCGA
>JAVKCR010000520.1:0-4409 GCA_040222645.1 Rhodospirillales bacterium | reverse complement strand
GCGTGCCCGCCGGGCTCGGCGAGCCGATCTACGGCAAGCTCGACACCGAACTGGCCGCCGCGATGATGTCGATCAACGCCGTGAAGGGCGTCGAGATCGGCGCCGGTTTCGAGGCCGCCGAACTGAGCGGCGAGGAGAACGCCGACGAGATCCGCATCCGGGACGGCAAGCCGCATTTCCTGTCGAACAAGGCCGGCGGCATTCTCGGCGGCATCTCGACCGGCCAGGATGTCGTCGTGCGCTTCGCCGTGAAACCGACAAGCTCGATCCTCGCGCCGCGCCGGACCATCGACATCCACGGCAACGAGACCGAGATCGTCACCAAGGGCCGCCACGACCCCTGCGTCGGCATCCGCGCGGTGCCCGTCGGCGAGGCGATGATGGCGTTGGTGCTGGCCGACCACCTGATGCGCAACCGCGGCCAATGCGGCTGAGCAACCGGTCGAGGCGATGTCCGAGAAACCATTCAAGCTGAAGACGATCTTCCGCGACGAGGAGATCAAGCAGGGGCTCTACCGCTTCCTCAACCTGCTCGGGCGCAAGCGCTTCGACGAACGGGTGAAGGCGCTCAGGGCCGCCACCATGTCGCGGCCGATGTCGGGCCGCCTGCTGGCGGAAGCCTTCATCGTCGAACGCGGGCTGGCGGAGATCGCTGGCTATATCGGCGGGCGTTCCAGCGACCGGGTGAAGAAACTGCCGGCGGCCTCGCGCGCGCTGGCAGAAACCGCCATCGTCGCCGCCGATTTCGCCGCCGTTCTGCCGCCGGAAATGCGCGCGGTATTCGCCGCCGACCTGCAGGACGCGCTCGAGGGCGAGCGCACGCTGCTACCGGAATGGCACTTCGTCAACACGCTGGCCTGGTTCGCCCGCAACGGCTGCCGCTTCCACCTGCGCGACGATGCGGACGCGCCGCTGATGGCGGAGATCGCGGAGACTGAGACCGCGATACTGCCCGTCGCGCTCGACGCCGATGCCGGCCGCCGGGTCGGCCGCCGCGCCTGGTTCGCGCTCGCCGACCTGCTCGCCCCGCTGCTGCCGCTGGCCACCTCCGACGCGGCGGGCGCCCGCCTGATCGCCATCGAGTTCGACATCGAGCCGCCGGAAGACCTCTCGGCCGTCGTGGAAAGCGTGCGCGCCGCGCTGAACAGCAACAGCGATTCCAGCGGCGAGGGCTGGCAAGTGCATATCGAGAGCGTCGAGGATGTGAAGACCGGCATGCCGACGGAAGACGTGCTGAAGGCGCTCGGTAAGTCGATCCGTCCCGGCGCGCATTACGCCATCACCGAGGGCGAACAGGGCCTGCTCGCCATCGCCGCCTGGAGCAAGACCCTGGACGACGTGCCAGCAACGCTCTGCCGCCAGCTCGAGGAACTGATCGAGACCACGGGTCCGACCATCGTCGCGGCCTTCATCGAGGAAGTCTCGCCCGAGGAATGGCAGCGGCTCACCGAGGCCCCCGGCTTCCGGGCCGCTCTGATGGAAATCCTCACCGCCCGTCCGGAAGTCGCCGGCCTGCGGCTCGCCCACCAGGGCCATCTCTTCACCGCCCCCGGCCGCCCGCCATTCGGCGACGTCCCGATGCAGCTCTGGAACCCCGCCGACGACCGCGTGACCCAGGTGATGCGCGCGGCGCTGGGGTAAAAAGCAGCGTGTTTTAGGCCCCCTGCAACTCCCCCCTCGTCCTCGCGGTAGCGAGGACCCAGAGCGGCAAACCTGCGGCCTGTCTATCCCGGATCCCGGATCACGTCCGGGACGAGGTAGTTGTTAGGCACCTTTCCTCCCCCGATCAGGAACTCCTTGTTCCCCTCCGGCCCGGTGATCGGGCTTTCCTCCACCCCGAGCAGCGACCAGCCCATCTCCCCGGTCAGCCAGGCGGAGATATCCTCGCAGACGGCGCGATGAAGGTCCGGGTCGCGGACGACGCCCTTCTTGCCGACATTGTCGCGGCCGACCTCGAATTGCGGCTTGATCAGCGCGACGAGATGGCCGCCCGGGCGCACCCGCGCCATCGCCGCCGGCAGCACCGTCTTCAGGCTGATGAAGCTCGCGTCGCAGACCACGATATCGATCGGGTCCGGAACCTGTTCGGCGGTCAGGTAGCGCGCATTGGTGCGCTCCAGCACCACCACCCGTTCGTCGCTGCGGAGCTTCCAGTCGAGCTGGCCGTGCCCGACATCGACCGCATAGACCTTCGTCGCGCCGCGGCTCAGCAGCACGTTGGTGAAACCGCCGGTGGACGCCCCGACATCGATGCAGGTCGCGCCCTCGGGCTCGATGGCGAAGGCATCCAGCCCCTTCACCAGCTTCAGCCCGCCGCGGGAGACCCAGGGATGGTCAGCGCCCTTGACGGTCAGCGGCGCGGCCTCGTCAAGCTGCTGGCCCGCCTTGTCGATGCGCCTTGTGTCGGAATAGACCTTGCCGGCGAGGATCAGCGCCTGCGCCTTCGAGCGGCTTTCGACCAGCCCCCGGTCGACGAGCAACTGGTCGGCGCGCGCCTTCGCCATCCCGGCTGCCCCGCTCAGGCGCGGGCGGGCTCGGAGAGGCTGGCGGTCTCGCGGCCCAGCGCGGCCAGCGCGGTCGCGGCGATGTCGGTCGCGGCGAGGCCGGCCCGGGCGTACATCGCGTCCGGCCTGTCCTGGTCGATGAAGACGTCCGGCAGCACCATCGGGCGGATCTTCACGCCCCGGTCCAGCCCGCCAGAGATCGCGAGATGATGCAGCACCTGGCTCGCAAAGCCGCCGATCGAGCCCTCCTCCACCGTCACCAGCACCTCGTGCTCGCGCGCCAGCCGGTCGACCAGGCCGGTATCCAGCGGCTTCGCGAAGCGCGCGTCCGCCACCGTCGTCGACAGGCCCCGCGCCGCCAGCTCTTCCGCCGCCTTGAGACATTCCGCCAGACGTCCGCCGAAACTCAGCAGCGCCACCGTCGTGCCTTCCTGCAGGATGCGGCCCCTGCCGATCTCCAGCGCCCGGCCGCGCTCCGGCATCTCCACGCCGATCCCCTCGCCCCGCGGATAGCGGAAGGCGCAGGGCCGGTCGTCGATCTCCACCGCCGTGCGGATCATGTGCACCAGCTCCGCCTCGTCGCCGGCCGCCATCACCACCATTCCCGGCAGGCAGCCGAGATAGGCGACGTCGAACGACCCCGCATGGGTCGCCCCGTCGGCCCCCACCAGCCCCGCCCGGTCGATCGCGAACCGAACCGGCAGGCTCTGGATCGCCACGTCGTGGACGATCTGGTCATAGGCCCGCTGCAGGAAGGTCGAATAGATCGCCACGAACGGCTTCATCCCCTCCGTCGCCATGCCGGCGGCAAACGTCACCGCATGCTGTTCGGCGAGGCCCACATCGAAGGTCCGCTTCGGATAGGCCTCCCCAAACAGGTCGAGGCCGGTGCCCGACGGCATCGCCGCCGTTACCGCGACGATCTTCTCGTCGTCGCCGGCTTCCTTCATCAGCGACTGCGCGAACACCTTGGTGTAGCTCGGCGCGTTCGATTTCGACTTCACCTGCTCGCCGGACACCACGTCGAACTTCGACACCCCGTGATACTTGTCCGAGCTCTGCTCCGCCGGCTCGTAGCCCTTGCCCTTCTGCGTCACGCAATGGATCAGGATCGGGCCGTCCTCCCGGTCGTCGCGCACGTTGCGCAGAACCGGCAGCAGATGGTCCAGATTGTGGCCGTCGATCGGGCCGACATAATAGATGCCCAGTTCCTCGAACATGGTGCCGCCGCCAACCACCATGCCGCGGGCATATTCCTCCGCCCGCTTCGCCGCCTTCTCCAGCGCCTTCGGGAAATGCTCCGCGATCTCGCCCGCCTTGTGGCGCAGGCTGCGGAACGGCCGCGAGGAGACCAGCCGGCTCAGATACCCGCTCAGCGCGCCCACCGGCGGCGCGATCGACATGTCGTTGTCGTTCAGGATGATGATCAGCTTCTCCGGCATCGAACCCGCATTGTTCATCGCCTCGTAGGCCATGCCCGCGGTCATCGCGCCGTCCCCGATCACCGCGATCGCGTGGCGCTTCTCGCCCTTCAGCGAGGACGCCGCCGCCATGCCGAGACCGGCCGAGATCGAGGTCGAGGAATGCGCCGCCCCGAACGGGTCGTACTCGCTCTCCACCCGCTTGGTGAAGCCCGACAGCCCCCCGCCCTGCCGCAGCGTGCGGATGCGGTCCCGCCGCCCGGTCAGGATCTTGTGCGGGTAGCATTGATGGCCGACATCCCAGATCAGCCGGTCATCCGGGGTGTTGAACACCGAATGGATCGCAACCGTCAGCTCGACCACGCCGAGCGAGGCGCCGAGATGGCCGCCCGTCTGCGACACCGCCTCGATGGTCTCCTGCCGCAACTCGCCCGCGAGCTGCTTCAGTTCCGCCGTCGTCATCGACCGCAGGTCCGACGGCCAG
>JAVKCR010000519.1:0-2897 GCA_040222645.1 Rhodospirillales bacterium | reverse complement strand
CCGCCGCGGTCTGGCGCGCATGGTTGGACTGGGTCGCACCCTGCGTCACGACGATCTCGGCTTTCTGGGCCAGCGCCTCTCCCATGAGGAACTCGAGCTTGCGGGTCTTGTTGCCGCCGGTCGACAGCCCCGTGCAATCGTCGCGCTTGATCCAGATTTCCGGACCGCCGAGTGCCTCCGTGAGGCGCGTCATCGGTTCGAGCGGCGTCGGAAGATGTCCAAGCCGGATGCGGGGGAAGGCGGTCAGGTCCATTCGATGTTTCCACTCATTTGTCAGTGAGACGGAACGTGGTGCGTTCCGTCAGGCCTGAATTGAACCCCTGACAATGCAGATGATCCAATGCCGATTTGCGGGTAGATTATGCGAAAGTTGCATAATCAGGAGATGATCATGGACCTTCAATCACTTGACGATCTGATCGCCGTGGCGGAATCGAAGTCGCTTTCGGAAGCGGCGATCCGGCGCCATGTGACCCAGCCAGCCTTTACCCGACGGCTTCAGTCGATCGAGAAGAATCTTGGAATCCAGGTTATCAGACGCGGCAGCAAACCGGCCCGGCCCAGCGAAGCGCTACTCCGCAATATCGACGATATCCGCAGCCTCGCCTACTCGCTCCGGCGTCTGAGGCATGATCTGCTGGACACCGCGAGCCCCGACCGGGTGCTGACGATCGCGGCGCTTCATGCAATCGCGCTGGTTCATCTGCCCGAGGCCCTGGCCCGGCTGAACCGGATTCTTCCGCTGTCGCGCATTCGCCTGCATGCCGCGAACCGCGACGAATGCTTCACCGGCCTGATGACGGGACAGGTGCGGATCATGATGGTCTACGAGACCGATCTGGTCCGTCAGCCGTTCAATACCGAACTGGTGGAGCGGGCGGCATTATGCACGGAACGCTTCATTCCCGTCTGTGCACCGGATGATGAACTGACGCTGTCATGGCTCGACCCGGGCGCGGCATCGCGCACGCCCCTGGTGGGATATCCCGAGGGGGGCGTGCTTGGCGGCATCCTGCGCAGCGATATCTTTCCCAGGTCATCGGCGTCGTTTTCGATTGTCGCCTCGACGGAATTCTCGTCCGCGGTGCTGGAACTCTGCGAGAGACGGCTAGGGGTCGGATGGGTGCCGGAATTGCTGGCGGCTGAAAAGATCGCCAGCGGCCGACTGCGCGTTGTCGATGACCCGGCCAACTTCCCGATTGTCGAGATGACCGTCTCGATGCTCCGCATTCATGCCGGCGAGCAAGGTTATACCGACAGCGCCTGGACCGAATTGCAGGGCATATTCAGCAAGCAAACCTGAACGGCCGCCTTCATGGCATTCTTCGATGCGCTGCATGGGGAAATGCTGCCGGTCCGTTCATGCCGGCGGCAGTCCGGCCGTTTGAATCCTATCCGCTGCCGGCGCCTTCCGTCTCGATCCTGATCGCCTCGCCGCAATGCTTGCAGTGGATCGCGTCGGGTTCGTGCCGGCTCAATCCGCATTCCTCGCATTGGTACCGAACCTTCGACGGCTGGAAGATGGCGCGTGCCAGCTGAACGAACAGCGCCACGCCGACCACCATGATGAACACGGCCAGCAGCTTGCCGCCCGGCGTCGTCATGGTGATGTCGCCGAAGCCGGTGGTCGTCAGCGTTGCCACCGTGAAGTAGAGCGCGTCAATGTAACCGGCCAGCCCGTCTTGCTCCTCGAAAGCCAGCACGAAGACCAGCGAGGTCGTGACGAAGATGAAGACGAACAGGTTGACCGCGGCGAGGATCGCGTCCTCGTGCTGGCGGAAGAACAGGCTTTCACGCCTGAGATCGCGCAGCAGGTGATAGGCATGGATCAGCCGCAATCCCCGGAGCACGCGCAGGAAGCCGAGACTTTCGGTGAAGAACGGCGCCAGGAACAGCGATGCGACAACCACGAGGTCCGCCAGCGTGTAGATCCGCACCAGTTCGCGGCGCCGGTTCTCCGCGATCCAGATGCGGGCGCAATTGTCGATCATGATCAGGACGCCGAGGGCGATGTTGAGCGCCGAGGTGACCGCGGTCGCGGGAAGTGCGGAGGTCGCGATGAAATAGAGGATGGTCACCGCGTCGAAGCCGATCAGCCCGTAGCGGAAAATGACGGCGCGCCGGCTGTGTCCTGTGTAGAGCAGCCTGACGATGCGTTGCAATTCTTCCATGCCGCTACCCTGGCAGGTCAGACGGTGCCCGCGAAGGCGTCCCGTCCCGGCCGGTAGGCGGGCTGGGTCTGGTCGGGATTGCGGTTGTAGAGCGGGCGCGCGAACATCGGGTGGTCGAGCGAGCGGATCTCGTGCTCGACCTGGTAGAGCATGTCGCCGCCGACGGGATCGACGATGTCGGTGATGCGGAACTGCTTCGGCCCGTCGTCGGAGGAGACCAGCCCGCGGTCCTCGAACAGGCGCCTCAGACGGTCGAAATCCGAGATGTAGATCTGGATATGGTGACCGTCATAGGGCGGCACCGGCTCCGTTGATTCGCGGAACACCAGGTGCTGGCCGGGACCGCAGGGAACGATGGCCGCCGGGCTGCCGGACTCCTCGCCGAGATCGGATTCCGTGCCGAACAGTTCCGCGTAGAAGGCGGCGATGCCGGCAGCCGTTCCCGCCGGCACGTCGAAGACCACCGACTTGATGCCGAGCTCTGTCGCATCGGCAGCGTCGCCGGGCGGCACGAGGCGTATCCGGTTGCCCCACGGACAGGTGACGTCGATGCCGGCGGCATCCCGCGTCCAGGCGAACGCGGTGCCGTCAAGCTGGGCCGCGACCATGGCGAGGGATTGGGCCGCCCGGTCGAGATCGGGCAGGGTCAGGCGGATCTCGCCGCGCAGCTTCTGGGGGCCGCGCGGGCTGGTCGGCAGGTGGAACTGCGAGCGCCCGGCATTCACC
>JAVKCR010000518.1:0-4533 GCA_040222645.1 Rhodospirillales bacterium | reverse complement strand
ATCTTGCCGCTGCTGTCGAAACAGGTGACCGGAAAGGACAGGAGACCGGCGCCGATATGCTTTTTGACTTGCTCGGGATTCATCTTGAGACCTGCTGGATGTTATTTCGCCGCGCTTCGCGCGCGTTCGGTCGGAGACCATAAGTTATATGATGACAGAGTCAATATTGATCACATAAGAGAGGGCTGCGGGCGGATCAGGAGGGTCGCTCGATAAGCTTCCTGTAGCGCTCGTGGCTGCCCTTGAGATGCACTCTCATCGCGTCCCGGGCGGCGTCGCTGTCGCGCCTGGCGATGGCATCCATGATGGCGCGGTGCTCCTCCTGCACCTGGCGGACATAGGCCGGGGCGGCGGTGCGTTCGCTGCCCGACGATTCGAGCTGCGCGCGGGGAATGGTGCGGCTGCCGAGGAAGGTGAAGAAATCCCGGAACGAACGGTTGTTGGTGGCTTCCGCGATGGCGAGGTGGAAATTGCGGTCCGCTTCGCCGGCCGATTCGCCGCGCTCGAGACAGGCATCCATCTCCCGGAAAGCTTCGCGGATGGAAATTTCCTGGGCGGGAGAGCAGCGCTGGGCGGCCAGCCCGGCGGCCTCTATCTCGACCGCGGCGCGCAGTTCCAGCATCTCGATAATGGCGGATATCTTGTCCGCGGAGCCTGTCAGGAAGGCCATGTCGAGTCCGCGGTCCGGCGGGGCGGTCACGAAGACGCCGACACCCTGGCGCGGTTCGACGAGGCCGTCGGCGCGCAATCCCGCGATGGCCTCGCGGATCACCGTGCGGGAGACGCCGAACTCCACGATCAGCTTCGATTCCGTCGGCAGCTTGTCGCCTGGCTTGAGGGGGCCGTCGACGATGCGGCGGCGCAAATTGTCGATCACCTGTCCGGTCAGGTTGCGGCCCGGCTGGCGGTAGATCTGCGTTCCGCCCCCGGCGGATTCCCTGCGTCTCGGTTGTTTCAAGTGCGGCTCTCTCGCCCCCGGATGGTTCTGGTACTGGCATCCTATGCCGGACGCCGGACCCGTCCAACCGTTTCGGGCTTCCCTCCCGTTTGCCGGACCGTGCGGCGGCATATTGACGCGTGGTCCGTTAAGTTATATGACATCATATGTTACCACCAAGCAGGCGTCAATCAGGCGCCGGAATCCAGGGAGGATTGGAATGAAGATCGATCGTAAATTCGCAAGGGCCGGAATGGCCGTCGCTGCGGCAGCGGCGCTGACCGGCATGACCTCGCTTTCCGCCTCGGCCGAAGAGTGGCGGGGCTGGAACATCCATGTGCCCGACTATCCCGTCTCGATTGCCATGGAATCCTTCGCCAAGGAAGTCGCCGAGAAGACCAACGGCCGCATCGAGCCGAAGGCCTATCATGGCGGCGTGCTCGGCAGCCAGCCGGACGCCATCGAGCAGGTCCGCGCCGGCGCCATTCAGTGGGCGGAATTCAACCTCGGCCCGATGGGTCCGTTCGTGCCGGAAACCAACGTCGTCAACCTGCCCTTCATCTTCAAGAGCGTCGACCACATGCATCGCGTGATGGACGGCCCGATCGGCGACGAGATCAGCGCCGCGATGGCGAAGGAAGGCCTGGTCGCGCTGGCATGGTACGATTCCGGTTCGCGCTCCTTCTACAACTCGAAGAAGCCGATCAACACCCCCGACGACGTCAAGGGCCTGAAGGTCCGCGTGATGAACAACGAACTGTTCGTCGGCATGATCGAGGCGCTCGGCGGCAACGCCACCCCGATGGCCTTCTCCGAAGTGTTCCAGTCGCTGAAGACCGGCGTGGTCGACGGCGCGGAGAACAACTGGCCGTCCTATGAATCGACCAATCACTTCCAGGTTGCCGGCTACTACTCGGCCTCCGATCACCTGATCCTGCCGGAATGCCTCTGCATGAACACCGGCGTGTGGGAAGGTCTGTCCGACGCCGACAAGAAGATCGTCAAGGACGCCGCCCGCGCCAGCGCCACCCTGCAGCGCAAGCTCTGGGCCGAGCGTGAACTCGCCAGCCGCAAGAAAGTCGAAGCCGCCGGCGTGAAGTTCAACGAGATCGCGGACAAGTCCGCGTTCCAGAAGGCGATGGCCCCTGTCTATGACAAGGCTCTCGAAAAGAACCCGGCGCTGAAGTCCCTGATCGACAAGATCAAGGCCCAGCCGTAAGACCTCCACTCCCTGGCGCACCGCCCGGTCAGCCGCCGATTGCGGCGGCCGGGCGGATGCGCCAGTCTCTTTTCCGGAAAATTCGGCAGGTAGGGTCATGGATAGCCAGGAATCCGCGGCATCGTCATTCGATCGTTTCCTCGACCGCGTTGCGAGTGTCTGCCTGACCCTGTCAGGCACGGCGCTCGTTCTGTTGATTGCGATTTTCGGCTGGCTGGTGTTCGGCCGCTATGTGCTGAATTCGACACCGACCTGGGCCGAACAGCTCGGCCTGCTGCTGATTGCCGGGCTCAGCTTCGTCGGCGCCGCCGTCGGTGTGCATGAGCGACGCCATCTCAGCGTCGAGTTCCTGCGCGATGCCCTGCCGATCAAGGCCCGGGTCTGGGTGCATGTCGCGGCCGACCTGCTGCTTCTCGCCTTTGCCGTGCTGATGGCGTGGCAAGGCTACAAGCTCGGCATGAGCAATATCAGGCGCGAGATCCCGCTGCTCGGTATCTCCGAATCCTGGCGCATCTTCCCGCTGGCGGTCAGCGGCGTGCTGATCGTGCTCTTCACCGGCACGCGGATCGTTCGCAATATCCGGGTCGGCCTGGGCCTCAGGGCGCCGGACCGCCGCCTTCTTCTCGAATCGGAATACTGAATCATGGGTCTGGCGATCCTGCTCGGACTGTTCGCAGTCTGCGTCATCATCGGTGTGCCTGTCGCCTTCGCGCTCGGTATCGCCGCCGTCACCGTCTTCATCTATGAAGGCCTGCCGCTGATGATCTCCTTCCAGCGGATCATCTCCGGCATCTCGGTCTTCTCGCTGCTGGCGATCCCCTTCTTCATCTTCGCGGGCGAACTGATGTTGCATGGCGGCATCGCCGACCGGCTGGTGCGCCTCGCCTCGGCGGCGGTCGGGCGCATGCGCGGCGGGCTCGGCACGGTAAACGTGTTCTCCTCGATGCTCTTCGGCGGCATCTCCGGCTCTGCCGTGGCCGACGTCTCGGCGCTCGGCTCGATCCTGATCCCGGTGATGAAGGAGAAGGGCTACGGCGCCGATTACGCGGTGAACGTCACGGTCACCTCCTCGATCGCCGGCATCATGATCCCGCCCAGCCACAACATGATCCTGTTCGCCGTGGCGGCCGGCGGCGGCATCTCGGTCTCGAAACTGTTCATCGCCGGCATCGTGCCCGGCTTCATCATGTGCCTGTGCCTCGCGGTGGCCGCCTACCTGGTCGCGGTGAAGATGAACTACCCGTCGGAGGAATTCCCCGGCTGGGGGCCGCTCGGCAAGGCCGCGATCAGCGCCGTGCCCGGCCTGTTCACGGCGGTGATCATCGTCGGCGGTACGCTGTCGGGCATCTTCACCGTCACCGAATCAGGCGCTTTCGGTGTGATCTACGCGCTGCTGATCACGACCCTCTTCTACCGCTCGCTCTCGTGGGAGGCGTTCAAGATCGCGGTCATCCGCTCGGTCCGCACCACGTCGATGGTGATGGTGCTGGTCGGTTGCGCAACGGCCTTCGCCTTCCTGCTGGCGCTCTACCGGGTGCCGGACAACCTGACCAGGTTCCTGCTGACGATCTCCGAGAACCCGATCATCATCCTGCTGCTGCTGAACGTGATGCTGCTGATCCTCGGCATGATCATGGACATGGCGGCGCTGATCCTGATCTGCACGCCGATCTTCCTGCCGGTGGTGACCTCCTTCGGCATGGACCCGATCCAGTTCGGCATGATCATGATGATGAATCTCGGCCTCGGTCTCTGCACGCCGCCGGTGGGGGCCTGCCTGTTCGTCGGCTGCGTCATCGGCGAGGTGCGGATCGAGAAGGTCGTGCGGACGATCTGGCCGTTCTATGCTGCCATCCTCGTGGCGCTCGCTTTGACCACCTTCGTGCCGGCCATCTCGATGACGCTGCCATCGCTGATCGACTGACAACCGGCAGAACCGACCATCTTCGGGAGACCTGACATGAAAAGATTGCTGATCACCGGCGCCGCCGGCGGCCTCGGCACCGTGCTACGCGGCAAGCTCCGGGGCATGGCCGACATCCTGCGCCTCGCCGACATCGTCGACCCGGGCCCGGCCGGCGCCAACGAGGAAACGGTCACCTGCGATCTCGGCGATTACGATGCGGTGATGCAGCTGGTCGAGGGCTGTGACGGCATCGTCCATCTCGGCGGCCGGTCCGTCGAGGATACGTTCGAGACCATCCTCAACGCCAATTTCCGCGGCACCTACCACGTCTACGAAGCGGCCCGGAAACACGGCAAGCCGCGCATCATCTTCGCAAGTTCGAACCACGCGATCGGCTTCCACTCCGTACAGACGAAACTCGACGGCACTTCGCCGCAGCGCCCGGACAGTATCTACGGCCTGTCCAAATGC
>JAVKCR010000517.1:0-3279 GCA_040222645.1 Rhodospirillales bacterium | reverse complement strand
CGTGCATGTTCGCACCGGCCGTCCGGGCGGATATTGTCGAACTCGAGCTGGTGCTCGCCATCGACGTCTCCGCCTCCATCGACGAGTGGGAATACGAACTCCAGATCAGCGGGCTGGCCGACGCCTTCCTGGATGAGGCGGTCATCGGCGGTATCGAGGTGGCGGGCGACGACGGTATCGCGGTGATGATGTTCCAGTGGTCGAGTGTGCGCGAACAGGCCATCTCCATCGACTGGACGCTGCTGAAGACCGAGGAGGACGCGCGGCGGTTCTCCGAGCAGATCCGCATCTCGCGGCGGCTGTTCAAGATCGGCGGCACCTCGATTTCCGGCGCCGTGCAATACGCCCAGCAGCAGCTGGCGCTCAACCAGTACCAGGGGCGGCGGCGGATCATCGACGTCTCGGGCGACGGGCTGGCCGACTTCACCATGCTGCTCAACCGCACCCGCGACCGCGCGGTGCAGGCCGGCATCCGCATCAACGCGCTCGCCATCCTCGATTCGGTGCCGCATCTCGACGTCTATTTCGAGGAGAACCTGATCGGCGGGCCCTATGCCTTCGTCGAGATCGCCAACGACTTCCGGGATTACCCCGCCGCGATCCATCGCAAGCTGATAAGGGAAATCTCGCCGGACCCGGTGGCCGTCATGGATTACGAGGAATCGGTGGCGATGATCGACTGAGCCGGGGCTCAGGCCAGCGAGGCCAGCCGCGCCCGGGCCTCCGTCGCCTTGCCGGACTCACCGATCTTCTCCAGCACCTCCGCCTGGCAGCGGAGCGTCCAGGCATCCCCGGGCGTGACCAGCGCACGCTCCGACAGCAGGCTGGCCGCGACCTGCCACCGGCCGTCGCGCATCGCGGCATCGATCAGGATCATCGCGAACAGGTCGCGCTGGGCGTGCGAGCCGCCAAGCAGCCGGATGCGGCTGCGCACCGGCATCAGCAGGTCGACCGCCATGCCGGGATCGTCGCTCCGCCAGGCGATCAGGGCGCGGCAGAGCGGGATTCCGACATCGCGGGTGACGGTTTCTGTCCAGCCGTCTGCCTTGCCGCTGCGCTGGGAAGCGAGCAGGTCTGCCGCCCGGTCAGGCTCAGCCGAGGCCAGCGCCAGGGCGAAATGGGCATCGGCGAAGGCCATCAGCCGCTCGTCGATGCGGTTGCGGGACTTCTCCGCCACCGCCCGCCAGCGGTCGCCGACATCGATGCCGTGGATCTCCAGGCGGGCGAGCAGGGCCGCGTCGTTGCAGAGATCGAGATATTCCTCCGACTCCGCGTCGAACAGGTCCTCGTCGTAGAGCCGGAGCGCTTCTCCGGTTTCGCCGAGATCGAGATGCATCAGCGCGCGGTGCCACCAGAGGTGATAGCGGAAGTTGTTGGCCGCGTTCCAGTGCGCCTCGAGCCCCCTGATCCAGGCGATGCCTTCCGCAGCCCGGTCTTCCATCTCGAACACGTGGGCGACCGCGTGAACGGCCCAGGGATCGTCCGGGTCGCGTTCGACCGCACGGCGGCCGGTCCGTTCCGCCTGCCGGTAATTGCCGGCTTCCTCCAGCCCGAAGGCCAGCATGCCGTCGACGGACGGCCGCAGCGGGTCGTCGTCCGACCAGGCGTAGAGGCAGCGCCCGACGGCATCGCGGACATTGCCTGACTCGCCGAGATAGAAGTGGCCGTACTGGGCGAGTTTCAGGGCGACGAAATCGCGGGGGTGGTCGACCAGGATCGCGTCCCACAGCCGGACCGCCTCGGGCAAATCGTCGCGGCACCAGGCGTCGAGTGCGGCGGCATGGCCGTGCTCGCGCATGCTGGCCTCGGCCGCGAGGCGCCTGATGTCCGGGAGCGCGGCGCTGGCGCGGTCCGCCGGACGTGCGGCGCCCATCAGGCGGAAGAAATAGCCGCGGAGGATATGCGCCATCGGCATGTCGGGGTCGGCGGCGAAGACGGCCTTCAGCCGCTCGCCGACATCCCGGCTGAAATGGGCGTAGCCGCCGATCGCATGGTCGAGTGCCGCGACGGCATCCTGACTGGATGCCGATACCGGGTTTCCCAGTTGATCCTTGAATTTCATGGCGGAAGTATGGAACCGGAAAGCGGAAAGGCAACTGCCTCGAAGCGGCGGCCACGCGCCGGCTTAGTTCACCCCGTTTTGACGGGCGATCGCGGCCACTTTCTCGATATCTACCGGCTTCTTCAGCCCGCCGACCATGTTCAGCCCCCAGGTTGTCGCCAGTTCGAGCGCGACCTTGATATAGGACTCCTCGTAGGCGGTGATGATGACGATCGGGTGCCCGATCTTTTCCCCCGCCATTTCCTGGAGCATCTCCAGGCCGTCGGTGTCCGGCATGACCAGGTCGACCAGGAGCAGATGGTTTGCGGGTCCGGAAAGGTCTGCCTTCGCGAAGAACTCCTTCGCGCTCTCGAAATAGGCCATTTCCAGGCCGGCCATCTCCAGGCCGTTCTGGATGACCAGGGCATCCATCGGCGAATCGTCGATCAGGTAGATCATGTCAGGCCGCCCGGCATTCGTGCACTCGCCCGGACCTCGATCCGGTGCGGCGCGCAGTATTAGAGAAAATCACAAGCCGGAAACAATAACCAGAAATCATGCCGGCCTGCAATCCTGCCGGGCGATTCAATCCCGCATGTAAGCAGAATCCCTTAATGAACCAATGATCTATTCAATCTACAATTCGGGAACAAACGCCGTGCTCGTTTGCGGATATTTCGAGGCAGGCAATCGCTTGAACCAATTACCCAGGATAATCGCCCTTTCACTTTTCGCGGTGGCGGCATGCATCGCCGCTGCTGTCGGCTACCTGCTCGATCGCGACAACGACGCGATCTATGCGGAACGGTACGAGGTGCTGACCGGCGAGCTTGAACGATCCGTTACCTGGCAAATCGCGAACTACAAGAATGCCCTGCTGGGTGTCCGGGGGGCTGTCATACTCGGCGGCCGGGCGGCGCTGACCCGTCGCCAGTTCGAGACCTATTTCAATTCGCGCGACGTGCTCACCGAGTTTCCCGGCATCCGGGGCGTGGGCTATATCGACCGGGTGCCGACGCATGCTGTCGAACAGTTTGTCGAGAACGCAAAGAGGGACGGTTTTCCGGAATTCGGGTTGAGAGAACTCAATCCACATTCGGAAAACCGTCCCTCTTTGCATTCTCGACAAACTGTTCGACAGCATGCGTCGGCACCCGGTCGATATAGCCCACGCCCCGGATGCCGGGAAACTCGGTGAGCACGTCGCGCGAATTGAAATAGGTCTCGAACTGGCGACG
>JAVKCR010000516.1:0-7824 GCA_040222645.1 Rhodospirillales bacterium | reverse complement strand
CGCGGGCCCTATCGTCACGACCTTGTTCGAGCATGGCCGCTTCTCGGCTGAAGACACGGCGGCTACCGCCGGTGCGCTGGCGGCCTTCGCCGACGGCCTGCCGGCCTATGTGCTGATCAAGGTGCTGGCGCCCGGCTTCTTCGCGCGCGAGGACACGAAGACCCCGGTGCGCATCGCCATCGTGGCGCTGATCGTCAACGTGGCGCTCAATCTCGCGCTGATGAAGCCGCTCGGCCATGTCGGCATCGCGCTGGCGACCGCGATCAGCGCCTGGCTGAACGTCATCCTGCTCGGCGTGACGCTGCGCCGCCGCGGCGCGCTGACGCTGGATGCCCGGCTGCTCTCACGGCTGCCCAGAATCCTCCTCGCCACGGCCTGCATGGCGGGTGCGCTCTGGCAGGCCGACATCTGGCTCGGCGCCCTCACGGACGGCGGCAAGGCGGAACGCGCGGCGGGCCTCGTGCTTCTCGTCGGCGCAGGGATCGCGATTTACTTCCTCCTCGCACAGCTGCTCGGCGCGGCGCGGGTGGCGGAAATCCGGGCCAGCCTGCGCCGCCAGTCTTGATCTTGGCCTAAGGCCGCGCGATAACCCGCGGCCTGTAAAGCCTGACAACCAGACGGTTCCTCTGCCATGAAGCGCATCTTTTCCGGCGTCCAGCCGACCGGCAACCTGCATCTCGGCAATTATCTCGGCGCGATCCGCAATTTCGCGCGTCTGCAGAACGACTATGACTGCATCTATTGCATGGTCGATCTGCACGCGATCACCGTCTGGCAGGATCCCAAGGAGCTGCGGCACAATACCCGCGAGGTCGCGGCCGGCATGATCGCCGCCGGGGTCAATCCGGAAACCAACATCCTGTTCAACCAGTCGCAGGTCTCGGCCCATGCGGAACTGGCCTGGATCTTCAACTGCGTGGCCCGGCTCGGCTGGCTCGACCGCATGACCCAGTTCAAGGAGAAGGCGGGCAAGGACAAGCAGCGCGCCTCGACCGGGCTCTATGTCTATCCGAACCTGATGGCGGCCGACATTCTCGCCTACAAGGCGACGCATGTACCGGTCGGCGAAGACCAGAAGCAGCACCTCGAGCTGACCCGCGACATCGCGCAGAAATTCAACCACGACTATGAGCTCGACTATTTCCCCGTGGTCGAGCCGCTGATCTCCGGCCCGGCGACCCGCGTCATGAGCCTTAAGGACGGCTCGAAGAAAATGTCGAAGTCGGACCCGTCTGAAGGGGCGCGCATCACCATGATGGACGATGCAGATGCCATCGCGAAGAAGATCAAGCGGGCCAAGACCGATCCGGAGATGCTGCCGTCGGAAGAGGCGGGTCTCGAAGGCCGGCCGGAGGCGCGCAACCTCGTCGGCATCTACGCGGCGCTGGCCGATTGCACGACCGACGACGTGCTGCGCGATTTCGGCGGCCAGGGTTTCGGCGCCTTCAAGCCTGCGCTGGCGGACCTCGCGGTCGCGAAACTCGCACCGATCGCGGCCGACATGCACCGCCTGCTCGACGATCCCTCGCATATCGACGGCATCCTGCGCACCGGTGCGGAGAAGGCCGACGCCATCGCCCGGCCGATCCTGCACGAGATCCAGGACATCGTCGGCTTCCTGCGCCCGTGATGCCCGGCGCCACGATCCGCGCCGCCACCATTGCCGATGCGGAGGAGATGGCGGTACTGATCGATTACGCGGGCGAAGGGCTGCCGTCGCATCTCTGGGCCGGCATGGCGGAAGGTGGCGAGACGCCAGGGCAGGTCGGCATCCGCCGCGCGCGCCGCGACGAGGGCAGTTTCTCCTGGCGCAATGCCTGGATCGCGGAATTCGACGGAAGCGTCGCCGGCATGCTGACGGGCTATCCGATCGCCACACCTGCGCCGGTCGAGCCCGGGACGCCGTCCTTGTTCGCCGCCCTGCAGGAGCTGGAGAACGCCGCATCCGGCAGCTGGTATGTCAACGTGCTGGCCTGTCACCCCGGTTTCCGGAACCGCGGTATCGGTTCGGCGTTGATGCGGAAGGCGGAAGAGCTTGCCCGCGATGCCGGGTTCGGGGAGATCAGCGTTATCGTGTTCAACACCAACGCCAGCGCCCGGCGGCTCTACGAACGGCACGGCTATGCGGAACGCGCCGCCCGCAGCTTTGATCCGGGCGGCTGGGAAACCGCCAACCGGGGCGCTATCCTGCTGGTCAAGGCTCTCGGCCGATAGTTTCAACCGCCGCTTGAACGCGGCTGCAACCAACCTAGCTTGGTGACATGGACGAACTCGACATCGAGATACCGAAGAAGCGGCGCCTGCCGGGTTCGGTGAAGAAACTCTCGCTCGGCACGCTGGCGACGGTCGTGGTTCTGGCCGCGCTCTATTACCCGGTCGGGATGATCCTCACGCACAATATCGACGACAATCCGGATTTCGGGCTCGTCGCCGGTACCGACGGCGCGCTTGCCGCGCCGCAGACCGGTGGCAGCGAGTCGGTACGCCTTGCCGTCGAGCTGCTGCGCCGCGAGGTCGACACCCATTCCTGGACGCCGAACGATCCGTTCTTCTTCCCCACCGCCGCCCTCGACAACATGCCGAACTTCCAGCAGGGCATCGTCTACGCCCTGTCGCGTTTCGCCATCGAGATGGCCGACCAGATCGGCCGCTCGCGCGGCTCCAGCCAGGTCGACCCCAATCTCGACAAGGCGTCGGGCCTGCTGAAATATGCCGGCGATGTCTGGGTCTGGGACCCGGCGGTCTCGCTGGCGCCCACCGCCACCTCTGAGGCGCAGTACCGCGCCGGCCGCCGCGAGCTCGAGACCTACAACGAGCGGCTTTCCCGCGGCGAGGCCGCGTTCGAGCGCCGCGCCGACAACCTGCTGGCCACCCTGGAGCGTTTCTCCGCCGATATCGGTTCAACCTCGGCGGTGATCGACGAGCAATTGCGCGCCCATGGCGGCGACTTCCTCGACTTCCGCGCCGACGACGTGTTCTACCAGACCAAGGGCCGGCTCTACGGCTACTACATCCTGCTGCGCGGTCTGAAGACGGATTTCGGCGCCATCATCACCGAACGCCAGCTCGACGTCGCCTGGGACAACATGCTGGCCTCGCTGCGCGCCGCGATCTCGCTGGAACCGCTGGTGGTGGTGAACGGCGCCCCGGACTCGCTGTTCCGTCCGAGCCACCTGACCGCCCAGGGCTTCTACCTGCTGCGCGCCCGCACGCAGATCAAGGAAATCACCAATATCCTGCTGAAGTAGGATTTCGGCCCGGCCGGCCCCGTCTTTCCGACAGCGCCAGCAAACTGTCGACCGGCAAGCCGGCGTCATGCTCTGGTTCATCGAGAAGGTATTTCTGACACGAATGAACACGAATGCGCCGTGCGGGCGGGGTGGCCGGGGGGTGGCGTTCGGGGCTTCAGTCGTGGAGAGGCTGCTTCCGGGAAATGACACAGATGAACACCGATGGACACGGATAGGCGGTGCGGTGCGAGATGCTGTGCCATGTACATGGTACGAAGCTGGGGTGAGGTTGTCGGAACTGTTGCGCCCTGCAGGCGCGTTTAGTCTGCTAATCCGCCAGTCACTCCCTCGCTATCGCGAACGCGGGGCCCCAGGATAGACAGCCCGTGCATCCGTACTCCGGGTTCCCGTTTGCACGGGAACGAGGTGGAATTGTGCCCGTCGCCAGAACCAGGAAGCAGACCGCGCCCAGCGGGCGCAATCGTTTCCCGATCGCCCGCGATTCCATCTTGTGCAGGTGTTCCCAAGTCTCTCTCACCCATACCCATCTGTGTTCATCTGTGTCCCTTAACCCAGCAGCCTCCCCACCCGCACAACCCGCCAGTACAGGCACGGAGCCGCCTCCTGCACGACGCATTCGTGTTCTTCGTGTTCATTCGTGTCACCATCCCCTTCTTCACGACGCTTTTCTTCCCGGCATTCCCCGCTATCTTGCGCGCGTCAGGCGGCCGGACGGTCGCTCTTCGTCGGGTAACCGGCGGAGGGAGGAAAGTCCGGGCTCCACGGAAACACGGTGCCGGGTAACGCCCGGCGGGGGTAACCCCAGGGAAAGCGCCACAGAAAACAGACCGCCCGCACGCGCCTCGGCGCCTGCAGGCAAGGGTGAAACGGTGCGGCAAGAGCGCACCGCGGTCCCGGCAACGGGAACGGCACGGCAAGCCCCACCGGGAGCAAGACCAAATAGGGACGGCACATGGCAGGTTTTCGCGCCGTCGTCCGGGTCGGTTGCGCGAGGCGTCCGGTAACGGGCGTCCCAGATGAATGGCCGTCGATCCCGCGAGAGCGGGGGAACAGAACCCGGCTTACAGGCCGCCTGACACCTTCTCCCGACGGCCGGGACGATATTTTCCGTTTTTCTTCGTATGGAACAGAACCGGAATATTAATTATCGATTAACCAAGAAATACTGCCATTTTGTCGAGTCGATAAAGGAAACATCAATATATTGTGTGAATGATAGGGGAGACGAATTCTTTCCACTCCAAGTAAATCAAGGGCTTGCCCATTGACTCCCAAATTTGCCCATGATATCCCAAAACGGCCCGTAACGGGGCTTTTGCGGGTTTGCGGCGGCCGGACGGGCTCGCCGCCGCGGGTATTTTTCCGGGGAGCGGCAGGGCGCCATGAAACGGTTGGCCGGCAGCTACGAGAACAGGATCGACGGCAAGGGGCGGGTTTCCATCCCGAAGCCCTTCCGCGCCTTTTTCGCGGCCCGCGGCTCGGAAACCATCTATCTCTTCCCTTCATTCCGGCAACCGGCCCTCGAGGGCTGCGGCGAGGATTTCCTCGACCGCCTGCAGGACCGCATCGACGGGCTGGACCTTTTCTCGGACAAGCTGGACGATTTCGCATTGCTGACCATCGGCCAGGCGATGCCGCTGTCGCTCGACCCGGAAGGCCGGGTGACGCTGCCGGCAGACCTGCGCGACGCGATCGGATTGACGGACGCCGCGATGTTCGTCGGGCAGGGGGAACGCTTCCAGATCTGGGAACCGTCGGCGGGCCGTGCGGCGCGCGAGGCGGCCATCGAACGGCTGAGGGCAACCGGCGCGACCCTGCCGGCGCGGAGCGGAACATGACCGCCGCCTCAGACCGGCATGTGCCGGTGCTGCTCGCGGAGGTGCTCGACGCACTGGCGGTCCGCGACGGCGGGCATTACGTCGACGGCACCTTCGGCCATGGCGGCTACACGCGCGCGATCCTTGGCGCGGCCGATTGCCGGGTCACCGCCTTCGACCGGGACCCGGACGCCATCCGGGGCGGCCAGACGCTGGTCGAGGAATCCGGCGGCCGCCTCACTCTCGTGCATGATTGCTTTGGCAACATGGCGGAGCATCTGGAGTCCGCCTCCGTCGACGGCATCGCGCTCGATATCGGCGTCTCCTCCATGCAGATCGACGAGGCGGAGCGCGGCTTCTCCTTCCGCCAGAACGGCCCGCTCGACATGCGCATGTCGCAGGACGGGTCGAGCGCCGCCGACCTGGTCAATTCGCTGCCCGAACGCGAGCTTGCCGACCTGATCTACCGGTTCGGCGAGGAGCGCGCGTCGCGCCGGATCGCCTCGGCCATCGTCGAGCGCCGCCGCGAGACCCCCTTCGCGACCACCGGTGACCTCGCCTCGGTGGTGCGCGCCAACGTGCGCCCGTCGAAGGACGGCATCGACACCGCGACCCGCACCTTCCAGGCGCTCCGCATCGCGGTGAATGACGAACTCGGCGAACTCGACCGTGCGCGTGATGCCGCGATCGACCTGCTGGCGCCCGGCGGCCGGCTGGCCGTCGTCTCTTTCCATTCGCTGGAGGATCGGCAGGTCAAGCTTTTCCTTCGCGACGCATCCGGCGGCAACCAGGGCTCGCGTCACATGCCTTCGGGCCCTGCGCCCGCGGCTGCCTTCCGCCTCGTCTCCCGCAAGGCGATCCAGCCCGGCGAGGAGGAGACCCGTCGCAATCCGCGGGCGCGCTCCGCCCGGCTTCGCGTCGCAGAGCGTACCGGGGAGGAGGCGCGATGATCAGCCGCACCGCCATCGTCTGGATACTCGCCGGCATCTGCATGGGGGCGGCGATGATCGTCGTGAAGGCCCGCGTGCAGGGTCTCGAGGAGGAGCTTGCCAGCCTGCAGACGGAGATCCGCGCCGAGGAACGCGCGGTCCACGTGCTGAAGGCGGAATGGAGCTACCTCAACCAGCCGCGAGTGCTGCGCGGTCTTGCCGAGCGCCATCTCGACCTGACCGAAATGCAAACCGGACAGATCATCACCATCGACGATCTGCCATACCGCCCGGCCCCGGAAGCCGGCCCCGGCGCGGACCCGATCGAGGAGAAGCAGCCATGACCCGTTCGAGCATCGCCGGACGCCGCGTCGCTGACGGAGACTATGAAGGTCCCGACCGCCGCCAGCGCCTGCGCATCGAGGGCGACGCCAAGCAGGCGATGGAAACCGGCCGCAACCGCCTGCTGGTCGGCGGTCTCCTGTTCGCCATGGCCTTCAGCGTGGTCGGTGCGCGCCTGGTCGAGGTCGGCGTGCTCGGCGCCGCGCCCGAGCGCAACGAGGCGACGATATGGGACGTTGATCCGGACCGCTTCGCGCGCGCCGATATCGTCGACCGCAACGGCATCGTGCTCGCCACCAACCTGCCGACCCGCGCGCTCTTCGCCGACGCCCGCATCGTCGATGCGAAGGAAGCGCCGGAAATCGCCCGCAAGCTCGCCGGCATCATCCCCGATCTCGATGTCGCCGGCACCCGCGAGCGCCTTGCCTCCGGCCGCGCCTTCATCTACCTGCATCGCGACCTGACACCGGCGCAGGTGATGGAGGTCAACCGGCTCGGCGTGCCCGGGCTGAATTTCGAGGATGCGGAGGCGCGCGTCTATCCGCATGGCCGGCTGGTCAGCCATGTCATCGGCCTGACCGACATCGACAACAACGGTCTCGCCGGCATCGAGAAGCGCTTCGACACGGAGCTGCGCGGCGGCAACGAGCCGGTTCGGCTTTCCCTCGACATCCGCGTGCAGGACATGTTGCGCGAGGAACTCTACAAGGCGATGACCGAGTTCAGCGCCATCGGCGCCGCCGGCATGGTGCTCGACGTGCATACCGGCGAGATCGTCGGCATGTCGTCGCTGCCGGACTTCGACCCGAACAATATCGAGACCGCGACCGAGGATGCGATCTTCAACCGCGGCACCCTCGGCGTCTACGAGATGGGCTCCACCTTCAAATTGTTCAACACGGCGATGGCGCTCGACAGCGGCCGCGTCTCGCTGGCCAATGCCTTCGACGCGACCCGGCCGATGAAGGTCTCGCGCTTCCTGATCTCCGACTACCACGCCAAGAACCGCTGGCTGAGCGTGCCGGAAATCCTCGTCTATTCATCGAATGTCGGCTCGGCGAAGATGGCGCAGTTCGTCGGCACCCAGACCCAGAAGGACTTCCTCGGCAAGCTCGGGATGCTGAAGGCCGCCGCGCTGGAGATCCCGGAAGTCGGCGCGCCGCTGCTGCCTTCTCCCTGGCGCGATATCAACACGCTGACGATATCTTTCGGTCATGGAATCGCCGTAAGCCCCGTGCAGCTTGTCAACGGTGTGGCGACGCTGGTAAACGGCGGGATCTTCCGGGATCCCACCCTGATTGCCCGCAACGTCCAGGCGTCCGGCGAAGGCCGGCGCGTCATCAGCCGCGCGACGTCCGACACGATGCGGGCGCTCATGCGGGCGGTGGTCATGGAAGGTACTGGCAAGAAGGCACTGGTTCCGGGTTACATGGTTGGCGGCAAGACAGGCACGGCAGAAAAGCAGGTGGGCGGGCGCTACAAGAA
>JAVKCR010000515.1:0-10073 GCA_040222645.1 Rhodospirillales bacterium | reverse complement strand
AGCGGGTGATCAGGGTCAGGCGGCCCGGCTCGTTCGCCGGGTTCAGGATGTCGATGTTGCGGATCAGGTCATCCGGATCGGTGGACGGGCCAACCTTCATGCCCATGTCGAGTTCCTCCGCGGCGTCAAGAACCCGATCGGCATGAAGGTTGGCCCGTCCACCGATCCGGATGACCTGATCCGCAACATCGACATCCTGAACCCGGCGAACGAGCCGGGCCGCCTGACCCTGATCACCCGCTTCGGGGCGTCCAAGGTCGGTACAGGCCTGCCGCCGCTGATCCGCCGGGTTCGCGACGAGGGCCGTTCCGTCGTCTGGTCCTGCGACCCGATGCACGGCAACACCATCACAGCGGAAACCGGCTACAAGACCCGGCCGGTGAGCCAGATCCTGTCGGAAGTGCAGAGCGTCTTCGCGATCCACCGGGCGGAAGGCACCCATGCCGGCGGCATCCATTTCGAGATGACCGGCAAGGACGTCACCGAATGCCTGGGCGGCGCGCAGGAAATCACCGCCGCCGACCTGTCCGACCGCTATCACACCCATTGCGATCCGCGCCTGAACGCCAGTCAGGCGTTGGAGCTTGCCTTCCTCATCGCCGAGGAACTCAAGACCCATCGCGGTACGGATGCGGCAAAGGTCGTGGCTCTCGGATAGGCGACACCAGAATGGCAGACAAGGGGCAGCCGACGGGCATCAACAGGCCCGTCGAGGCGGACGTCGCCGGTCTCACGGACAAGTATTTCACCCGGACGCGTGACGCGGTCGGCAAGTTCGGCGACGTGACCGTCACCTACGCGGTGTTCATGCGCCGCCCGGTGATCTTCACCCCGCGCATTGCCGTCGGCTGGCTGGAAGAGACCGCGCGCAGCCGCGGCGCCGCGATCGATGTGAAGCAGAACTACCGCGAAGGCGACTGGGTCGGCGCCGGCGAGCCGCTGCTCTACCTCTCCGGGTCGCTGCATGCGCTGGTCGATCTCGAGACCATCCTGCTGCAGAAGCTGGGCCCGCCCTGCATTGCCGCTTACAACGCCTACCAGATGTGCGCTGACATGCCGGAGACCGCCTTCCTCGCCATGGATGCGCGCCATTGCGCCGGCAGCGACATGGCGGAAATGATGGCATACGGCGCCTCCGTCGGCTCGGCGCTCGCCCGTTCGAAGCATGGCGCGAAGGGCTTCATCGGCAACGCGACGGATGCCACCGCGCACTTCTTCGGCAATACCGAGGGCATGGGCACCATGCCGCACGCCTTCATCGGCTATGCCGGGTCCACCGTGCGGGCCGCCGAGATGTTCGTCGAGACCTTCCCGGGCAAGGACCTCACCGTGCTGGTCGATTATTTCGGCCATGAGGTGACCGACGCGCTCGCCGTCTGCCGCCGTTTCCCGGAGATGGCCGCTGCCGGCAAGGTCGGCGTGCGGCTCGATACCCACGGCAGCCGTTTCATCGAGGGGCTCGACCCGCAGGCCTCCTACGCCGTGCTCGACAGTTCCGTGCCGGACGCCATCCGCCGCTACCGCTCGGAAGAGGAACTCCGCTTCCTCGTCGGCACCGGGGTCTCGGCCGCCGCGATCTTCCACATGCGCAATTGCCTCGACGAGGCCGGCTTCCCGAACGTGAAGATCGTCGCCTCCTCGGGCTTCAACACCGCGAAATGCCGGGTCATGGGCGAGGTGAAGGCGCCGATCGACGTGGTCGGCACCGGCTCCTACATCCCGGAACGCTGGTCGGAAACCTACGCCACCGCCGACATCATCTCCTACAATGGCGACTACCGCGTGAAGGTCGGCCGCGAATTCCTGCTGCCGCCGGACACCCGGAACTCGGCGGCGGAGTAGGAGGGCGACGTTCTCCGTCTCATTCCGATTCGGCCAACGCCGCTTGGCAACCGAGATGCCAAGCTTGGTCAATATCAGCGTCTGATGCGAGATAGAATTCTCCGCCGAGCCATTCAGCGTGGGACGCAAGATAGTATTTCATAGCGTCTTCGCCTTTAACCGCCACCGTATGATTGGGGCACTTTGGAAAGCCACGGGAACTGCTTGTGTGTGTAATTTTCCATTCGAAAGCACCGCGTGGCATAGATTTTTGGATCGTTTGCCGTCGCAATTCCGGACTGGCTGAAAGGCCAATTTTTACGATCGACTTCCTATTGGTCGGACGCCCCATGAATGCCGCTGCATCACCGCCTAGGCGCATAATGTACAGTTCTCTGGGTAAGAACTGTGTTCCTGCAGAAACTACGTAGCCTTCACTATTTGCCGGGCCGGCGCGCACCAGCCCTTCTCCGGAAAATCCGTACCCCTGCACAGAATGAGTTTCAAAGGAAGGATTGTACACATCAACTTCAAGCCACGGCGTGTTCCGTAGAATATCAATATGTTTCGGACTGGTGAGTATCTCACCTTGCGAAGATATCGAACGTGCTCGGGATTTCATTAACGGATCAAGATCGCTAACGCTCAATCTGTACTCTGGTAGGTAGCTGAATGCGCGAATGGCCTTGAGTGAATGACGCCACTTATCAGGTTCTTCATTGTGATGGATCGGATGGGTGAAGTCGAACCGATCCCCCGTTTGGTGGCTAACCAGGAAAAATCCAGCGATCTTCCCCTTTAGGTCTGGATCGATATAGCTCTTATTGCCCGTCACGTAGGAGACGGTAATGAAGGGGTCGGTAAGCTTTTCTAGCAAGTTCGTCCGTCGGGTCAGACCTTGATCGCCTGTCCATCCAACAGCCCCCCATGTTTCAGGTGTCCACCCCCAATACGAAGTGAATAAAACGCTATACCCGCGATCCCAGACATCTCTCGCTGCGACGGGTTTGCTGCGATGTGCAATTTCGAAGGCTTGAACACTGCCATAGTGTTTTACAATCAGCGCTGGCGCTGAAGTCATCAACTTGTTGCCGGGAACATCCCATTGATGGGCTTCGAACATTTCGCGATACCCTCCGTAGTATGTATTCGCGATATGACTTATTGCCTGTGCATCGCCGCCAGGTTTGTAAGTGGTTACTTCACTCATCGCTTATTTTGCCTTCCAGCATATTATATTGTGCCGGGGTCTGAATGCAGTTTGTCAGGTGGTGCAAGAGCATTGAGAAAACAGCTTTGATTAGCTGCTCTCCTCCGTAGCTCTCAGCGGCTCAGTCCCCGCTCCTCGAATACCGCCTTCACCTTGCGCATGCTGTCGATGGCGGCGGGCATGCCGCAATAGACGGCGGTCTGCAGGATCACCTCGACGATCTCGTCGGGCGTCACCCCGTTATTGAGCGCGCCGCGCAGGTGGTGTTCCAGTTCCGTCGAGCGGTTGAGCGCGGTCAGCATGGCGATGTTGATCAGGCTGCGGTCGCGCTTCTCGAGGCCCGGACGGGCCCAGATCTCGCCCCAGCCGATCTCGATCACCAGGTCCTGCAGCGGCCGGGTCAGCTCGTCGGCGGCGGCCAGCGAGCGGTCGACATGGGCATCGCCCATCACCTCGCGTCGGAGTTTCATGCCGCGTTCGTAGCGTTCCTTGTCCATCACATGTTCCTTCCTGTCAGGGGGCGGGTGCATGCCCGCGTTGGAGCAACGGTGTCCGAGGGGCGGGCGGCTGGCAAGTCCGCAGGCGGTCGTCAGAGCGTTTCGAGAAAGGCTGTGAGGTCCGCCTGCTCGGCTGCCGTGAGGTCGAGCCGGTGCAGGACCGTCTCGCCGTCGGCATGCAGCCGTTCCTCGTTCAGGTCGGAATAATGCGCGACCACGTCGGCGAGCGTCGCAAGGCTGCCGTTGTGCATGTAGGGCGCGGTGCGGCCGGCCTGCCGCAGCGACGGCACCTTGAATTCCCCGAAATTGCGCGGTTCGAGGCGGACCCGGCGGGTCAGCCTGGTGGCTGCCGGCGAGGTATCGTCGGAGAAGGCGCCGCTGCGGTTGAACCGGCTCTCCCGGAGCGTGCGGATACCGCCGAAACGGCCCCGGTCGGCGCCGTCGGCGGTGAAGAACGGCACGCCTGCATCGGCGAACTCGCCGTTGGTGAAGGCCGGCCCCGCGTGACAGAACGAACAGCGCCCCTTGCCGGTGAAGATCGCCAGTCCGCGCCGTGCGGCTGCCGGATAGGCGGAGATTCCGGCTTCGTCGCCGGCCGCGAGCGCATCGCGGAAATCGTCGAAGGCGGTGCGCGGCGGCATCTGCCGGGCCTGCCAGGCGGCAAGCGCCTTGCCCGCGTCGGCGAGCAGGATGTCCGGCGCGACATCGTCGGGCGGTCGGCCGAAAGCGCCGATATAGGCCGCGCGCAGAACCGCATCGCCGCGCAGCAACCGGGCGACGCCGGCGGCGGAGCCCGCCATCTCGTCGGAATCGAGGATGGGGCGGACGCTCGCCGCCCAGAGACTGTCGCTCGACCCGCCCCAGCCGAACCAGCGCCCGAGCCCGGCACCGAGAATGGTGGGCGTGTTGCGGGTGAGAATCTTCCGTCCCTCAGCCAGCGCCTTGCCGTCGGTGAAGGCGCGGTCCGGTTCGTGGCAGCGGGTGCAGGCCATGTCTCCGCCGCCGGACAGGCGCGGCTCGGCGAACAGCGTCTCCCCCAGCTCGATCGCCGCCGGATTTCCGGCGACGCGGTTGGTCGGGTCGGGACGAGGCGCCGGTGGCCAGGGGCCATGCGCCAGCACGGCGGCGCGGTCGAGGGGGATATCGCCGGCCCCGGCGGGCAGGGCGGCCAGCAATGCCGCCAGCATCAGGCCGGCGGCGCGGATCATTGCAGGTCGACGCGGGAAACGAAGGTCGTCTTGCCGCTGTCGCGGACGAAATCGAAGCGGATTTCCCATTTCCCCGGCATGTGGAACAGCATGCCCTCGGCGATGAAATGACCGGGTTCCAGCTGCTGGACCTCCGAGCGGTAGTTCATGCCATGGCCATGCGCCGGCATCACCGCATCGACCTCCAGCATACCCCCCTCCGGGGTCGCACCGCCGACGGTCAGGCAGATCTCGAGATCGAAGGGTTCGGAGACCCGGATCTCGCCCACCGGCAGCCAGTAGAGGCTCATCTTGCCGTTGCGGATCTCTTCCGCCGAATTGCCGAACGGACAGCCGAGCGCAGTGCCGGCGGACAGCAGGAATGCGGCCAGGGCGCCGGCGGTCAGTTTTCCCGTAGGGCCCATGTGGTCAGTTCCCGTGCGTTCTTCCAGGCGATGCGGTCGGCGACATCGGACGGCAGGTCGGCGAGCCATTCACGCGAATAATCCGCGTGATCGATGACATAATACCATCGTTCCGGGGTAAAGGTATCGGTACCGAGCATGAAGCGGTCCGGAAAGTCGATGAAGAGTTGTTTCCAGGCCGGATCGACCTCGCCGTCATGCGCCTGGTCGGAGCGGAAGGCGAGGTCGGCATAGAGCCGGGGATAGCGTTCCAGCATGGGTCGGATATCGGCCGGGGAATCGAACCCGGAATGGGCCCAGAGGATGGTAGCCTCCGGCCATTGCGCGAACTGGCGGTGGATCGCGTCGGCGTCCGAATGGGAATGCAGGAAGATGTTGTATTCGCGGGCCAGTTCGACGATCCGGCGCATCACCGGGCTGTCGGCATCCGACCCGTAGATGTGATATTCGCCGATCCCGGCATAGCGGTAGCGCCGCAGCCGGTCGGTGACATGGTCGATGATCGCCGGGTCCTTGAACCAGGTGCCGATCTCGCCGCGGCGGCGGTAGGGACGCAGCACCGGCACCACGATGTCGGGGGCCGCCTGGTAGAGCATCTGGGTGCCGTCGTCCGAGGAAGACGAGACCATGGCGATGCGCAGGCCGGCCTTGCGCAGGATTTCCGCGGCTTTCTCCGGCGGCAGCATGTCCCAGGCGTCGTGGCTGTAATGCAGGTGCGCATCCGCCAGCGGACGGGGGTCCTGGGCGACGGCCGGGGTGGCCGCCGACAGGGCAAGCAGCACGGCAAGCAATGGTTTCATTCCGGCATTCTCGCGATGATGAGCCTGCAGTCTATGTAGGAACCGCCATCCCGCTCAATCAACGTCCGCGTTACCGGGAGGTGCGGGCGCCGGCTTCTCCGTGGCCTGGTCGCGCAGGGAATCGTCGAGTGGCAGCGGCAGCGCCGGCAATATCCGCCCATCGGCGCTCCGCACCTTGCGGGAGAAGAGCCCGCGGGCGGCGAAGGCCGGATCGGCGACCGCCTCCTCGAGCGTCGCCACGACGGCGCAGCAGACATCCTCGCCGTCGAACAGACCGGTCCATTCCTCTGCCGTCCGGCCTGCGATGATGTCGGCAACCGCGACCGCGGTGGCGTCGGGCTCCGTCCGGTCGTCACGCAGAACCGGATCGAGCCCGATGATCTCGCAGAATCGGACCCAGAAACGCTGTTCCAGCGGGGCGGCGGCAAGATAGCGCCCGTCGCGGGTCCGGTAGATCCGGTAGCGCGGCGAACCGCCGGTAAGCAGGCCGTCGCCGCCCTCCGGCCAGCCGCCGCCGGTCAGGCCGCGGGCAAGCTCCATGAAGGCGAAGGGGAACAGGCTGTCGGTCATCGAGATGTCGAGATGCGCGCCCTCGCCGGTCACGACGCGCCGGTGCAGCGCCAGCAGGATGTTCATCACCGCCGGCCAGGCGCCGCCGGCGACATCCGCCGCCAGCACCGGCGGCACCGGCGGTGCGCCGTCGCCATCGCGGGCCAGCGAAAGGACGCCGGACCGCGCCATGTAGACGAGATCGTGACCGGCTTCCCTTGCGCGCGGACCGCTCTGCCCATAGCCGGTGATCGAACAGATGACGAGTTTCGGAAAGCGCCGGCGCAGATCGTCCGGCGCTAGCCCAAGACGCGCCAGAACGCCGGGCCGGAATTGCTCGACCAGCACATCGGCGCCGGCGAGAAGGTCGAGAAACGCTTCACGCGATGGATCTGTCTTGAGGTCAAGAAACATGCTTTGCTTGCCCCGGTTCAACAGCGCGAAAGCCGGTTCGCTCATGCCCCGCATCTCGTCGCCTTCCGGCGGGCGCTCGATCTTGACCACCCGCGCACCGGCTTCCGCTAGCATCAGGGTGGCGAGCGGACCGGGCAGCAGGGTCGAGAGATCGACAACCGTGATTCCGTCGAGCGGCAGACCGGTCATGGGAAGCTGCGCCCGCTGGATTTCAGTCGAACGTCTTCAAGCGACGTTGGAATCGATTCTGAAATCTTTCGGCTCGTCGGGCAGGCGGATATGGAAACTGGTGCCCTTGCCGACCTCGGATTCGACATCGATCGACCCGCCGAGGCTGGTGACGATCTGGCGGACAAGCGTGAGGCCGATACCGGTTCCGGCCGGTCCGCTGACCGATTCGTTGAGGCGGACGAACGGCAGGAAGATGCTCTCGATCTTCTCAGCCGGAATGCCCCTGCCGCGATCCCATACCTCGATGGCAAAGAAACCTTCCTTCGGTTGCCGGCGCAGCCGGATACCGATCTTGCCACCACCGGCGCCGTACTTCACCGCATTTGTCAGGAGATTGGTCAGCAGCAGCTTCAGCGGCCGGCGCTGGGTCTCCGCAACGACCGGGTGCGGACAGTCGATTTCGATGTCGAGGTTGGCGGCATCCGCCTGGAGCATGACCATGGCGACCGTTTCCCGGGCGACTTCGAGAAGGTCGATTGCGGCGACCTTCTCGTCGGAGATTTCCAGGCGCTGCATCACGAGAACATCGCTCACCAGGCTGTCGAGCAGCGAGGCGGAAGTATGGATGTGGTTGAAGTATTCCTTCTGCCGTTCGTTCAGGTCACCGGCATAGCCGAGGCGCAACATATCGGAGAAGCCGACGATGGCGTTCAGGGGCGTACGCAATTCGTGACTCATGGTGGCGAGGAACTGCGTCTTGAGGGCGTTGACCTCCTCGCTCTGGCGGTGCGCCGCCTCCACCTTCTCGTAGGCGCCGCGCAAGGCGCGGGTCCGTTCCTCGACGATATCCTCCAGCTGTGACGTCAGCTTGCGGAGTTTCTCGTTGGAGTCCGCGAGATCCTTCCCGCTCGGCGTGGCCAGCACCTTGGGAAGCAACGGCCAGAGCATCATCGCGACCGTCAGCGAGATCCCGGCGGTCGCCAGTTTCACCATGCCGGATGCGGCATAGACCGGATGCCACAGGGTGACCATGCCGAACAGGTGGGTGATACCGCAGGCAACGATGAAGGCGCTGAACAGGTACATGCAATTGTAGGGGTTCAGGTCCGGCCGTCGCCGCGCGATGATCATCAGCACGGCGGGAATGCTGAGATAGCTCGCCGCGATCACGAGGTCGGACGCGACATGCAGGTAGATCAGTCCCGGATCCCATATGAGACAATATCCGTGGGGCGTGAATCCTTCCGCCCGCGTGAGCCACTCCAAAAAGGCGCCCATTGACACTCCTCGGTCCAAGTACGGGACAGTCGCTTGAACAATGGTCGATGCCAAGTTGTGGCAAACCACATGTAACCGATTGGAGGAGAATGTTAGGCCAGCCACGCGCAGGAGATATGTTCGCCGTCACAGGGCAACATCCTGCGGAGATTCGTCAAAAAAAGTGCCGACGATCTTTCGATCGCCGGCGAGTTGGCTTCGGGGAAGGAAAAGGGGGAAGGGTCAGAGACCGAGGCGGCGCTTGGTATCCGCGTTCCGGACCGCGCGTTGCAGCTTGTCGAAGGCATGAACCTCGATCTGGCGGATGCGCTCGCGGCTGACGCCGTAGACCAGGCTCAGGTCTTCCAGCGTTTTCGGCTCCTCGTCGAGCCGGCGCGAGACGATGATGTCGCGTTCGCGGTCGTTGAGCACGTCGAGCGCCTCGCGGAGCAGATCGCGGCGGTAACCGGTCTCGTCGGCGGAGATGACGGTCTCCTCCTGGTTCTCGCGGTCGTCTTCCAGCCAGTCCAGCCAGTCGCCATCGCCCTCCATCCCGATCGGCGCGTGCAGCGACTGGTCGGGACCGGAAAGCCGGCGGTTCATCGACGTCACCTCGTCTTCGGTCACCCTGAGCTGGCGGGCGATTTCCGCGACGGCCTCGTCGGAAAGGTCGCCCTCGGAATATTCCTGCATGCGGCTCTTCATCTTGCGCAGGTTGAAGAACAGTTTCTTCTGCGCCGCCGTGGTGCCCATCTTCACCAGCGACCAGGAATGCAGGATATATTCCTGCACCGAGGCGCGGATCCACCACATGGCGTAGGTCGACAGACGGAAACCCTTTTCCGGATCGAAACGGGCGACCGCCTGCATCATGCCGATATTGCCCTCGGCGATAAGCTCGCCGACCGGCAGGCCGTAACCGCGATAGCCCATGGCGATCTTGACCACGAGGCGGAGATGGCTCTGCACCAGTTCGTCGAGGGCCGCTTCATCGCCGTTCTCCCGGTAGCGCCGGGCGAGATCGGCTTCCCGCTCGGCTTCCAGCATTGGAAAGCGGCGTATCTCGCGCATGTAGCGCGACAGGTTTGCTTCTGGCGACGTGGTCAGTTCGGAATAGGCGCGCTGCATGGCTTTCCCTCGATCCCTTCGGCCGGCTCTCATCCGGCCCGTTTTGCCGATCCTCGAAACCTTCTACGCTTCGGGGGCGGCAACGGATCACAGGCAGGCGATCACGGCAGGATTTCGGTCATCCCGGCGTCGAAAGTCCGGCGGCGATGGTCGAGCCGGGAGAGGAACCGTCGGAGTGCGGCGGGGGCCGCCAGCCCGTGACGGTTCTCGATCTCCCTCTCCCCGTCATCGGTGTCCAGGCTGGCGCGGAGATCGGCATACATGGCGCTGAACAGGATGTGGAACTCCGCCTCGTCGAAATACCAGAAGGCGTCCGCCCCGCCCGGTGTCGGCGGTCCGAGATTGGAATTGACCACCCGCGAGCACCATTCGATGCGTTTTTCCATGTCGTCGAAATAGCCGCTGATGGCGATCAGGATATCGTCGACCAGTTGGCCGGATTCCGCGTCGTCATAGACCACCTGCCAGTCGAACTCGCCGCGGGCATCCTGCTTCAGCCGCTCGACGATGGCGCGGACGCGTTCCTGGTAACCCTGCAGCATCTCCTCGCCGAGCATGGTCTTCAGCGCGGTGATGAAGGCTGGCACCACCCTGCGTGACAATTTGCCCGGCGG